>NZ_DAITON010000178.1:0-3594 GCF_036834105.1 Anoxybacillus sp.
CTCCTTTTTTTGTTTGGTTGTAAATTTATGTTAGTAAATTTGCTCATCTACAGAAAGTGAATAACAAATAAACAAAAAGGTAAGTGACCAGCTTACCTTTTTGTTTCATATTTAAAAAATGTCAACATTCCGTACGACGAAAAAGTACTTTCTATTTGTTGTGATACAAAAAAATTAGCGATAAAATTTTCTTGAAAAAACATATACTTTTTAAAATTTGTCAACAATCGTTGCTGGCCAAGGAGGTGGGTGTATGTATATATCAGCAAGAGAAAGAAAAATATTGGATCTTTTATTGTTGCATCCAAAAGGAGTTACAGTAGGAGAAATAGCTAAGCAATTAGATGTTAGTGAACGAACCGTTCATCGCGATTTAAAAGGTGTTGAACAAGTCATTGAAGCGTACGACTTGCAACTAATCAAAAAAGCAGGTGTTGGAATTCAAATTGTCGGTGACGAAGACAAAAAGCATCAATTGCAAATGTATTTGTTCCGTTTATCACATACGGAATATACGCCAGAAGAGCGGCAAACGATGATTTTAATTGCTTTATTAGAGTCAGGAGAGCCGGTGAAATTAATCTCTCTTGCCAACGATTTAAACGTCACTGTCGCCACCATCAGCAACGATTTAGACAAAATTGAAGAAAAAGTAAAAAAACATAGTCTTTCCCTCGTTCGAAAAAGAGGGTATGGAGTAGAAATTTGCGGCTCTGAGGCGGCAAAGCGTAAAATGATGAGCGAACTGTTATTTGATCATTTTGATGAGTCACACTTTTTTTCACTCATGAAAGAATCTATACAAAAAAAATCAACCGATCTTGTAAATACGGTAACCGAGAAACTGCTTGGATTTGTCGATAAGAAAAAATTATTCATGATTGAGCAGGAAATTGAAGCGATGAAAGATGATCTCCCATTCACCATTGCCGATAGTTCGTATATCGCGCTCGTCATTCATCTGGCTCTAGCAATTGAGCGCATTATGCAGGGAGAAGCTATTCATTTTGATGCTCAACATTTGCAGACAATTCGTGCTACAAAAGAATACGAGACAGCAGAAAAAATCGCTAAAAGGTTAGGGGATATATTCCATATTGTTATCCCTAACGAAGAAATTGGCTATATTACGATGCATTTAATGGGGGCAAAGTTGCGAGCCCGTCGCGGATATATGCTAGAGGAAGCAAGTTTGGAAATTGCGATGAAGGTGCAGGAGCTTATTCGTTTTGTGAGCGATGAAATAGGTGTTGATTTCACAGATGACTATCCACTGTATGAAGATCTAGTCGTTCACTTGAAACCAGCTTTATATCGCATTCAACATCATATGGGAATTACGAATCCATTGCTTCATAAAATTATGCAAGATTATAGCGAGCTGTTTGATGTTGTTGAACGGGGTGTGGGTCATGTATTCCCGCATATGACGGTACCGAGAGAAGAAGTCGGATATTTAGTGCTTCATTTTGCATCAGCACTACTACGTGATAAGCAAGGAGTTCGTGCGCTTGTCATTTGTTCAAGTGGAATTGGGACGGCAAAAATATTAGCTACTCGTTTAAAAAAAGAAATACCAGATATCTCCTATATTGAACAAAAATCGTTTTTTGATGTTCGGTACATGGATGTCAACGAATATGATCTTATTGTATCAACGGTTCCGATTCATACGTCTCAACCATATTTTCTTGTAAACCCGATGTTGTCGGAAGAAGAAGTTGCTTCGATACGGCAATTTTTAAAAAAGAAAATGTTTTCTTCTCGCGGGCAAAAAGCAACTCCGACGAAAAGGGGCATCGAAAAAATTCGTTCGATTCAAGTTGTAAGCGAAACGATCGTTCAGTTATTAAATGGTTTTTCTATGAGGGAGTTGTCTTCTTGCTCGCTCCAAGATGCGTTAATAGATGCGTGTACACAACTTGAGCAACATGGTGTCATTCGTACAAAAGGGCTAGTTGTCGAACAATTGTTGCGGCGGGAACAAGCTGGTGGATTAGGAATCCCGAATACGTCTTTAGCGTTATATCACGCGCGAAGCGAAGCGGTGTTGTTGCCGTCATTTACGATATATACACTTACACATCCGCAAACGGTAATCGGTATGGATCAGCGGCCGATGCAAATGGATCGTCTGCTGCTGTTACTAGCGCCAAAAGATGCGCAGGACGGTATGTTACAAGTTCTCAGTCATGTCAGTTCGCTCATTATTAAAGACGGAGAAAGTATGGAATTATTTTCAAAAGGGAATAAAGAACAAATTCATACATTTTTAAGTACACAGTTAGAAAAATTTTTTTACGAACAACTTCAACAGCATAAGGAGTGAATCATAATGGCAGTTCTAGCAAAAGAAAACATCGTACTAGGTGCAAAAGTGAAAACGAAAGAAGAAGCGATTCGATTAGCGGGTCGTATTTTAGTTGAGCAAGGATATGTAGAGGAATTTTATATTGATAAAATGTTTGAGCGAGAGGCGCTAACATCAACATATATGGGCAATTTTGTGGCGATTCCGCACGGTACAGAAGACGCAAAAAAACTCGTGAAACAAGCAGGTTTGTCAATCGTTCAAGTACCGAATGGCGTTGACTTTGGCGAGGGGAATATAGTGAAAATTTTAATTGGTATTGCAGGTAAGGACAATGAACATCTAGACATTCTTTCAAAAGTCGCAATTGTATGTTCTGAGGAAGAAAACGTTCAAAAGATGATTGCAGCAACGACTGTAGAGGAAATTTTGCAATTATTAAGTGAGGTGAAATAACATGTTAGCGGTTCATTTTGGCGCAGGAAACATAGGAAGGGGATTTATCGGCAGTTTGTTGTCACAGTCAGGATATGACGTTGTATTTGTCGATGTAAATGAAAAAGTTGTAGAAGCGCTCCAGGAAAAAGGGCAGTATGAAGTGGTGATCGCAGGAGAAACGACGGAGAGACAAGTTGTTCGTAATGTATCGGCGCTGCATAGTCAACATCAACGAGATGAAATCATTGATCATCTTGCTCGTGCCCATTTAGTGACAACGGCTGTCGGCCCAAATGTATTACCGCTTATTTCACAAACAATTGCACAAGGGCTACAAAAACGATTAACGATATGCGCGCCGCCTGTGCATGTCATTGCTTGCGAAAACATGATCGGTGGTAGTGAATATTTAAAAAAATATGTATGGGAACACCTATCAGAACAAGAACAGGCATCTTTAAAAGACAAATGTGCTTTTTTAAATTGTGCTGTCGATCGGATTGTTCCAAATCAAAGCCACGAAGATCCGTTAACGGTTGTTGTTGAGCCGTTTTTCGAATGGGTTGTTGAGACGAAACAAGTGATTGGAAATGTTCCACACATTATCGGTGCCCGTTTTGTTGACGACTTACAGCCATACATCGAAAGAAAATTGTTTACTGTTAACACAGGACACGCAATCGCTTCTTATTTAGGGTATCGTAAGAAATACGGGACGATTCATGAAGCGATGGCAGATCGGGATATTTTTGCTGATGTGACAAATGCTTTACGTGAATCAGGGAGAGTGCTTGTTCATCAATACGGTTGGGATGAAGCTGAACATCAAGCGTATATGGAAAAGA
>NZ_DAITON010000179.1:0-3481 GCF_036834105.1 Anoxybacillus sp.
CTTCTAAATTGTTGGCGAATCCGTTTAAGTGTGCAAAGTAGTGGTACGTATTGTTGATGTCACGAATACCGATGCGCCAACCACCGTATTTGTTCCAACCTTTTAATTCAACGATGCCATAACATGTAGAGCGCACAGGTGTGCCATAATGGGCGAAAATATCCGTTCCTTCATGAATGCGACGACCTCCCCAACCGCGTGCATCTCCCCACGTACTTCGGTAACTATATTCAAAGCGACGCGGAATGGGAAAAGCGTATTGGTCGAGTTGAAGCGTTCCGAAATGTTTATAAAGCTTTACTTTGCCTAAAATCATATCGACGGTTTTACTTCGTTCATAATAATCCCATAGCGCCATTTTTATATGCGTATGATCTGTTCCGTATGATCGTAAAAAACGCGCGAAAGCAAATAGAACGTCCTCATCATTTGTTCGATCTGCAAAACCGTCTCCATTTCCATCTATACCTATTCCACCGAATTGGCTAATTGTGAATGGATTTTGATCTTCTTGATTAAAATTAAGTGGCCCTGACCATCGTTCTGGAGGAATATAAATGCTAATCACTCCTGTCGGCTTTGATAAGTCGCGCCGCGCTTGCCGAATGCTACGTTCGTATTGATCGATTGCTGCAAAATAATACCACGGGATCAATGAAATGGCTTCCGCTTTTTTATAAAGTTCCATTCGCTTGTCGTATAAATCATTTGGTGCAGCTGCAAGTGCTTGGAACGGCATGAAAAGAAGAAAGATGATGCACCATAATGTTTTCACGCACTCTTGCTCCTTTCTCCGAAGTTCATATCATTAGTTTGAGGTAATTGACCTTTTTCATAAATAAAAAATGTTGGAAAAACAAACTGTTTTGTATTGTAAAGCAATAATTCGTATAATGAGTAATGTATATTAACGAGTGGAGCGTGAAAATGATGTCAACAAAAGAACAGCACCTTCGCAAACCAGAGTGGTTAAAGATAAAGTTAAATACGAATGAACACTATACGGGCTTGAAAAAAATGATGCGTGAAAAACAATTGCATACTGTATGTGAAGAAGCGCGTTGCCCGAATATTCATGAATGTTGGGCTGTTCGTCGAACGGCAACGTTTATGATTTTAGGGGACGTATGCACGCGTGCTTGCCGCTTTTGTGCTGTCAAAACAGGATTGCCAACTGAATTAGATTGGCAAGAACCAGAGCGTGTGGCTGAATCTGTTCGTTTAATGAATTTAAAACACGTTGTCGTCACTGCAGTAGCTCGCGACGATCTAAAAGATGGCGGAGCAGCTGTATTTGCGGAGACTGTGCGTGCCATTCGTCGGAAAAATCCGTTAACGACAATTGAAGTATTGCCATCGGATATGGGGGGCATATATGACAACTTAAAAACGTTAATGGATGCACGTCCTGACATTTTAAACCATAATATTGAGACGGTTCGCCGCCTTACTCCACGTGTTCGTGCACGTGCAACGTATGAACGTTCACTTGAATTTTTACGCCGCGCAAAAGAGATGCAACCTGACATTCCAACAAAATCAAGCTTAATGGTTGGACTTGGAGAGACGAAGGAAGAAATTTTAGAGGCGATGGATGACTTACGGGCGGTAGGAGTGAATATTTTAACAATCGGCCAATATTTACAGCCGACAAAGAAACATTTAAAAGTAGAGAAATATTACCATCCTCATGAGTTTGTGGAATTAAAAGAAATTGCGTTAGCCAAAGGATTTAGCCATTGTGAGTCTGGTCCTCTCGTTCGCTCTTCTTATCATGCTGACGAACAAGTACAATCGGCAAAAGCAGTGGAGTAAATATATAAAGGATGCCCCCTCAAATCGAGTGGGACATCCCTTTTGTTCATTTCATCATATTCATTTCTTCGCGTTGCACACCGTTTTCGTTTTCGCCACTACTTATTTTTTTGCCTTGAGGCGATTTAAGCATTTCATTGATCGTCTGTTGCAAAACTTGATCGACATTTTGGCTATTTGCATCTAAACGGCCAAAGCGTTCAATATCTTGAAACATGCGTGGATTGTCGGAAACATACACGTGATAATAACGCGGTACGACAGAAATGGCTGTTTTTTTCACTTGGTCAGCTGTTTCAAATCGGTTTGTACTGTCTGTTTTGTAAACAACAAAGACGGTATCGTCTGTAACAAGTGTCCCGACATCATAAACGTTCGGAAGTTGTGTGCATAATTTACTGATTAAATCAGCGACATTTTCACGATTTAATACAGGCATGGTCGCATATTGCGTTGTGTCCCCTGGGATGGGGCTTGTTTGATGACGGACGTAGCCGAAATTTGTTAGACGTGAATCAAGTCCGTTTCGCACACCATGCGCGTTATATAAATCGTTTCGTGAACGAACGTTAATCGTTGTTCCGCTTTTTTCATACAAAGATGTTGGTTCATTTGTTCCAGCACATCCGGATAATAAAGCGATGGCGCTTACTCCTGTAATGATCCATGTTTTCCGCAAAGCAACTCCCCCCTTCTTCTTTATTATTCGTTTTATTGAGCAATTCATAATGGTCATTGCTTGGGGGAAAGACATGTTTTATGATAGAAATGGAAAGAAGAGGTGAGGACGATGATTTGTATTCATCATACGTGCTACGAACTTATAGAAAATGTGCGCAACGGTTTCAATGAAGAAGCATTTCGGGCACGTTATACAGATATTTTAAATAAATATGATTACATTGTTGGGGACTGGGGATATAACCAACTTCGTTTACGCGGTTTTTTTGACGATCACAATCAGAAGGCGACATATGATACGAAGATAAGTACGTTATCGGAATATTTGTTTGAATATTGCAATTTTGGTTGCGCATATTTTGTGTTGCGTAAAGTGAAAAAATAGGTCAAGTATTCTGACCTATTTTTTCATGAATATGGCTGTTGTCCATTTTCATCTGGATCATCGTGCATCGGATGAGCCCCAGGGTCTTGGCGTGGGATGTTTTGATGAAGCGATTTATATTCGTAATTAAATGCACTGTAATATCGTTGTCCTTTTTGCCAAGGTGTACTTTTGTTTTGAACAGGCTCATGTTCACCACGCGGGGCGCCATACGGAACTTCTGGCAGCGTTTCTGGAACGAGAAAGTTTTTCCGTGCTTCTACTGTTGAAAAATCGTGGTATGTTTCATCGGTCATGTACGACCCTCCCTTCGTTTTTTTACATAGCGTTCCACTTAACCGACAATTTCATGTAAAAAACTTCTCAACTCATTTGCTTCTTCTTCGTTTAAATGATATACATGTTCAATATATCCCGGTTGTTGCAAGTCATCTGAACCGATAATGGCATATCGGTTGCTTTGTAAATCGAGTACGAGCACTTTTCCATAAAAGCGGTCTGTCTGGACGATCGCTAAGTCAAATCGTTCTTCTTTGCCAACGAAGCTGACGAACCGCGTTTTCGTATCAACTGTCTCATCATATAAAAAGAACTTCTCCA
>NZ_DAITON010000180.1:0-3435 GCF_036834105.1 Anoxybacillus sp.
GTCTATTACCTCAATGGCAGTTCTGTATTTTTTACAAATACTTTCTATTTCTTAATGTTTGCTCTGTTTTGCCTATCAGTTTTGCCTATCAGTTTTGCAAATTGACCTATACTATAATATTTCATTTATATCACCTCTATATGCAATGATGTCATAAATTTTATAAATTTCATATAGATTTTTATATAATTTTATAAATTTATCTTAACTGTTGCTCCCCCCCTTCCTCGACAAACGCATATAGCCATTGCAATAATTCGTCATCACTTATGCGCTCGACGCATACCGTCCCGATCTCTTTCATTAGCACCATGCGCACCGTTTGCTCTTTTGATTTTTTATCTTTTTTCATTTTTGCAAGTAGACGTTCAGGCGATACGTGTGATGGGAGCGATGTCGGAAAACCGTAACGGTGAAATAGCGCCCGAAACGACGAGTAAAAAAGCGGTTGCTTGTAAAAACGTTCACTCACAAAAATCGCAAATAGCATGCCGAGCGCGACCGCATCCCCGTGCGTCATTACCCCATAACCGAGTTCGCTCTCTAACGCATGGCCGAGCGTATGGCCAAAATTTAAGTACGCCCGAACGCCGTGCTCCTTTTCATCTTGTGCGACAACGGTTGCTTTAATTTCAATTCCTTTTTGAATTGCATATTGTAGTCGGTCACCGCGCAAATCTGCTAGTTTTTGTACGTTCGCTTGTAACCAACCGAAGAAAGCGCGATCATAAATTAAAGCGTGCTTAATAATTTCCGCAAAACCTGACCGCATTTCTCGTTCTGGTAGTGTATAAAGCAAGGAAATGTCATAGATGACGAGTTCCGGCTGATAAAAAGCACCTATCATATTTTTTCCAAGCGGATGGTTAATCGCCGTTTTCCCTCCTACAGCACTGTCGTGTGCTAGTAAGGTCGTCGGCACTTGGACAAACCGAATGCCGCGCATGTACGTCGCTGCAACAAAACCAGCTAAGTCTCCGACAACTCCTCCGCCGAGTGCAACGATGAGTGAATCGCGATCTAAATGGTTCGTTAACGCAGCCGTATGACACGCGTAAAATTGTTCAAACGACTTCGCTTCTTCCCCGCTTGGAATAATATGTGTATACACTCGATCGTACGTTTGACGAAGCGCATGCTGCACATCGGATAAATAAAGCGAAGCGACCGTTTCGTCTGCAACGATGAGCACAGCTGTAACATGTGGACAGACGCGATCAATCATGCGGTCAATCATGTGCAGCAATTCATTTCCAATGACAACGTCGTATCGTTTCGACGGCGTAGCGATATGAATGCGTTTCATCGTTAAAACTCCTTTGCGTACCGACGCATATGTTCAACATTTTCAATAATAAGATCAAGACGATCTTGTCCAAATTGTTCGACAATCGCATTTGCAATTTCCCACGCTACAACTGCTTCAGCGACGACGCTCGCTGCCGGAACAGCACAACTATCCGAACGTTCGATGCTTGCTGCAAACGGTTCTTTCGTTTCAATGTCGACACTCATGAGCGGCTTATATAACGTCGGAATCGGCTTCATCACCCCGCGCACAACAATCGGCATTCCCGTTGTCATTCCACCTTCAAATCCGCCAAGTCGATTCGTTTTACGCGTATATCCTGTTTCCGGACTCCATATAATTTCATCGTGCACGTCACTTCCAAAACGGCGTGCCGCTTCAAAGCCGATACCAAATTCCACACCTTTGAACGCATTAATACTGACAACAGCAGCGGCAATTTTTGCGTCTAACTTTCGATCGTAATGAACGTAGCTTCCGACACCCGCAGGAACACCTTCAACGATCACTTCAACGACTCCGCCAATCGAGTCACCTTTTTCTTTCGCTTCGTCAATGGCTGCCATCATCTTTTTCCCCGCTTCCGCGTCAAAACAACGGACAGGAGATTGCTCTGTCACTTGCTGCAATTGTTCAAGCGATGTATACGCCGTATGTTCCGCTTTTATCCCTCCAATTTCAACGACATGGCTTGCAACGCGAATGCCCAACTCCGATAAAATGCGTTTCGCTACCGCTCCAGCTGCCACGCGCACGGTCGTTTCACGCGCAGAAGAGCGCTCTAGCACGTTGCGCATATCGCGATGACCATATTTAATCGCCCCGTTTAAATCTGCATGTCCTGGCCGTGGACGCGTCACTTTTCGCTTCACTTCTTCTGTTTCATCGTTGAGCGGCTCAACGCCCATAATGTTTGTCCAATGTTTCCAATCGCGGTTTTCCACAACGAGTGTAATTGGAGAACCGAGCGTTTTTCCGTGACGAACACCGCTTAAAATTTTCACTTCGTCTTTTTCAATTTGCATACGTCGTCCGCGGCCGTATCCTTTTTGACGACGCGCCAAGTCTTCATTAATATGCTCTGCTAAAAGCGTCAATCCTGCCGGAACACCTTCAATAATCGTTGTTAATTGTGGACCGTGTGATTCACCAGCCGTTAAGTACCGCAATGTCCTCTCTCCCTTCAACTCTTTAAAGCAATTATGTATGAATATAGCACATTTTTCCCACAGACGTAACCCCTGAATTGCACAGAAAGCGACCGGATTCGGTCGCAACTACATTTTTCGATAAAAAAACGTGTCTTCCACTTCAAAACCGTATGCGTTCGGATTAAAAATTTGTTCTGTGCTGCCGACAAAAAATATCCCTCCCGGACGAAGGGCGCGATTAAATTTGAAGTACAACTCATGTTTTGCCTCTTCCGTAAAGTAAATAAGCACGTTGCGGCAAACGATTAAATCGAAATTCGTATCAAACGGATCAGCAAGCAAATTATGTTTTTTAAATGTGACCGTTCGTTTAATGTCATCAATAATTTTGTAATGAGATCCTTCTTTTACAAAAAACTTTTTCTTCACATCTTCTGGAACTTCTTGAAGAGAGCGTTCCATGTAAATGCCAAGTTTCGCCCGGGCCATCGCATTATCATCAATATCCGTTGCTAATACAGACACTTGCGATAACGGCATAAACTTGGACAAAATGATGGCCAACGTATACGGCTCTTCTCCTGTCGAACAAGCCGCACTCCATACTTTTAAACGCTTGTTTTTTTCAAGCAGTTTAGGGATGATTTTTTTCTCAAGTACTTCCCATCGTTTCACATTGCGGAAAAATTCAGATACGTTAATTGTCATACGATCTAAAAACTCATGAAACAATGCTTGATCATGATTCATTGCCTTAAAAAATTCATCAAAATTGTTAAATCCTTTTTTTTCATAGAGAGAAGTTAATCGGCGTTTCATTTGTGCCTCTTTATACAACGCTAAATCAATTCCTGTTTTTCGTTTGACGTTCGCAATAAATTGTTGATAATCACTCATACACAAACTCCTCTTCCCTTTTCTTTCATAGATACAGTATAACGAAAATACGAGAAAACAGAAATAAAAAAATAAAGA
>NZ_DAITON010000181.1:0-3425 GCF_036834105.1 Anoxybacillus sp.
TTAAATAATTTTTTATACTTATAGGAAGCCTAATTGTTTTAACGCTCCTTCACTCATTCGAGCTGGCGTCCATGGTGGATTCCATGTAATTTGCACATCGACATCTTTTATTCCTTTGAGATGCGTAAGCGCTCGTTTGACACCACCAACGATGGAATCGTGTAGCGGGCATCCAGGGGTGGTAAGTGTCATAACAATTGACACAATCCCATCATTTACTCGCAAATCATAAATTAGCCCTAAATCAACAACATTAATGCCTAACTCTGGATCGTATACGGTACGAAGTTGCTCCATGACTATCTCTTTTAATTCCAATTGCTTCTCCTCCCTTATTTCCACAATACGGAGATGATTGTTCCCGCCAACAAAAGAGAGAATGCAATCATTCCGCTTTGCGCGATATAAAATAACGGCAAGTTAGAAATAACAAGCGCTAGGATGACACCGATAAGACTAACGAGAAATAACCCGAAGGAAAAAACGATCCATTTTTCATTTATCATTTGTTTTAACGTCGGCACGTTTTCCTTGCCAATTTTTTTGCTGTAACGGTGTGTCCACCATAAAAATGGGACGATTTTGTATAAATAACCGATAATGCTTAAAATAATCCATCCAAAAAGATAACCATATATCATCACACCGAAGCTGGCTGTATTTCCTACTACCGCGAAAAGAAAAGCGATTGCGTGTAGACAGAGTGCGATAGCAATTGCGAATAGTGCAAATAAAAACGGACGATCTAATTTTTTCTTTACCCGCTTTCGTAAAATCGTGGTGATATGGTAGCTAAATAATGAGAACCCAAGAAACAACAACCCCATTCCACCGGTGAAAAGAGTAGAATGGTTCGTTAGAAAGCTGAAAAAGGTAATGGCGAGCCCACCAACGTAAATAGTATACACATAGCGCGCAAGCGTCATCGAAAACCCATGCGCCAATGAGAACATTGGAACCATTTTGTAAGAGAAACCGATAATAAGTAGAGTAAACCACCCAGTAAGTCCGAATAACAGATGTGTTTTCAACATAAGCAAATGGTCTGCTATCTCGCTACCGCTAAAAAAATGAAACGAAAGCGCCATTCCTAAAAAAACGGTCAATAGCAAGCAAAAAAGTGCTGTACTGACGAACAGAGTCATCATATTTTTTATGGGTTGGTTTTTTAGTGTCATTACCATTTGAAGGAAAAAAAGAACAAATCCAAGCGTAAGCAACAGACCAGCGAAAAACACAAACTTCATTTCCAAAAGGAAACTAATCGAAAGTGCTAGAACGCCAAGTGTAGTAATAAAAAATTGCACGAAACCTAACGTTTCATTCCAGATCGGCGTTAGGAATACGACTGGAACGAGTTGGTACATCGCGCCCATCGCGACCATTAATGCCCAGCCGAGCACCGCTAAATGAATAGCCCCCCATACGGCTGGGATGCGGAACGCCCCTTGAACGAGCGATGTGCCTGAAAAAAGCAAAATCGCTTCCGAAGCGACAAACGCAACGACGCCAAATAAAATAAAAGAAAGTGGCAAACGAATATTTGTTTCATACGTTCGTTGTGTTGAAGGAAACATCGTCGTCATCCCTTCGTAATCGTAATTTCAAAGCTCCCATCCTCGCTCTCTTTCGTTTCATAGAGATAGCCAAGTTCGTCAAGTTGTTCGTATAAAAACATCGGGCGGCGGTCATTAATAATCGTTAACGTTTCTCCTTTAGGAAGCGTTTCTAGTGCCGCGAGCGTTCGCATCATCGGTTGTGGAGGTTCTAATCCACGATTATCTAAGATCATTGTCCTAACCCCCGTTTGACAAACGTCACTTTCCAATGTTTTTTGTCTAGCTGTTCCGACTCGTACGTAAACCCTTTTGCTTTCATGACAGCAAAAAGCGGAACAGGCTTAAACGTTGCATGTAAAATGAACGTATCGCCTGTCTCAAGTCCCTGAACAGCATCCATAATCTTTTGGAATGGTTCTAATTTTTTCTGCAAATCATCACGAACATCTAACTCCACGATTTTTCCCATCACGCCCACCCTTTCATCTTCTTTTCATTTTCTATGATAGTCATTTTCATTCACGAACGTTGTGATCTTGATCACAGGTTATAAAAGATCTCTTTTTCCAACTTTTCTGCATCAATTAAATAGTAGCCATTGTCATCAAGATCGATAAACCCCTTACGTTTCAAGTGGCTGAGCGTACGACTCATTGTTTCGCGCGATGTTCCAATCATATTGGCGAGTTCACGGTTGGTAAAATGTGTCGTTAAGCGATGATGGCGCCCTTGCAAGACCGCGTTTGTTCTCGAGAGCCGCAAGAGAAGCAAAATAATTTGTTCGTACGTATTATGGAGAATTTGTTCTTCTAAGCGATTTTGCAAGTCGATAATTTTTTCACCCATAACGCGGAATAATTTTATACATAGTTCTGGATAGGAAATAAGCGTCTGTTCAAAGTCAGCTATGGGAATGGAGATGAGTGTTGCTTCTTCCATCACTTCCGCATGAGCTGGATAGCTCCCTCGACGGAAAAAACCAGCGTGAGGGAACATCTCGCCCGTTTGTAAAATTGATACAATTTGCTCTTTTCCGCTTGCGTCTGTTTTATAAATTTTGATCGTCCCGGATTGAATAAAAAAAACTCGCTCTAGTGGATCGGCTTGCATAAAGACAAATGTCCGTGGTTTATAGATGCGCACTTGAGAAATCTTAACGATTGCTTCAAGTTCTTGATCAGATAATTCCCGAAAAAGCACGACATTTTTCAGCCTCGTTTTAATCCAATCACCCATCATATCGTCCGCTCCTTATAGAATTTCTAAGCAAGATTTTACGTTGTTTTCTATTGAAAAGCTGTGACAAGAATCATAACTTTTTGTGAATATGTGATAAAAATCATAACAAATGTTTGCGATACCCCACATAACATCTGTTTTTTAAGCGCTACAATTAGGAACGAAATGAACGAAAAAGGGCAGTATAAAAATGTGATAAAATTTATGATTTTTTTCCGGAATTCTGTATGATGAGGAGAACAGCAACGCCTAGAATTATTGTAGGTGGGATTGCCTCTTTGCGTTTTGATTGGATTGTTAGCCGATCCTTTTCGCAAAAAAAGGTATTAATTGTAAGAATGTTATTAACGACAGTTCTACCTCTTTGAGGCTGGTGATTGTTGAAGGGTAGTTTACCGCAAATTTATGAACACGGTTCATATGTTGGTATAGTTTTTATTTTTTCGTATATGGCCGTTTATGCGACTTGTGTATGTGTGAAATATTCCACTTTATTACTTGAATAGATGATATGTTGTATATTGTGGAATGGGGGAGAGAAAAACTATGGATGAGGTGCCCAAAGAGTATTTGGACACCCTATTTTATTTTTCATGATTATACACGCGTTATTATCAATTAATAAAC
>NZ_DAITON010000182.1:0-3332 GCF_036834105.1 Anoxybacillus sp.
TGGGAATATTCCGTTATAAATTATACCGCCATATTTTTGGCGGTATATATGTTTTTAAAAAATCGTACGTTTCGCAAACGATATAAAAATCCGTTATACTTAAAGTGAGTATATACATAGGAGGATGCTACATGATCAATGAGCAGCGTTTAGTCAATGAATTTCTAGAGCTCGTGCAAATTGATTCAGAGACGAAATATGAGCTTCATATTGCGGATGTATTAAAAGCAAGGTTTGAAGCGCTCGGTTTGCACGTTATTGAAGATGATACGACAGCGCAAACAGGGCATGGGGCAGGAAATTTAATTTGTACATTGCCTGCGACAAAAGAAGGGGTAGATCCGATTTACTTTACATCTCATATGGATACAGTCGTCCCTGGAAAAGGAGTGAAGCCGTCTATTCAAGGCAGGTACATCGTTACAGACGGGACAACGATTTTAGGGGCGGACGATAAGGCCGGGCTTGCTGCGATGTTTGAAGCCATTCGTGTGCTAAAAGAACAACATATCGCTCATGGACTTATTCAATTTGTAATTACGGTTGGTGAAGAGTCTGGGCTTGTTGGCGCGAAGGCGCTCGACCGATCGCTTATTCAAGCCAAATTCGGATATGCATTAGATAGCGATGGAAAAGTCGGACAAATTATCGTTGCTGCTCCGACACAGGCGAAGTTAAAGGTGACTATTCACGGAAAAACGGCTCACGCCGGTGTAGCTCCAGAGCGTGGCGTATCAGCGATTACAATTGCCGCAAAAGCGATCGCCCAAATGCCGCTCGGTCGCATCGATGAAGAAACAACCGCAAATATCGGTCGTTTTGAAGGGGGAACGCAGACGAATATCGTTTGCGATCGCGTCGATATTTTAGCGGAGGCACGTTCGCTCGTTCCAGAAAAAATGGAAGCGCAAGTGGCAAAAATGAAAGAAACGTTCGAACGCGTAGCGGAGGAAATGGGCGGCCGAGCAGATGTTCACGTCGAAGTCATGTACCCAGGATTTAAATTTGGTGACGGAGATCATGTCGTTGAAGTGGCAAAACGAGCGGTTGAAAAAATTGGTCGTCCACATGAGTTGTTGCGCAGCGGCGGGGGAAGCGATGCAAATATTATTGCCGGCTTTGGCATTCCAACTGTTAACTTAGCGATCGGTTATGAAGACATTCATACAACAAATGAACGTATGCCAATTGAAGAACTCGTCAAAACAACGGAAATGGTCATCGCTATTATTGAGGAAGTGGCTGCAAAGGGGTGAGACGATGAATAAAGTTGTCGTGTTTCAACTTTCTAATGAGCAATATGCCATTCCAGTTGAACATGTCGTATCCATTGAAAAAATGAGCTCCCCAACGATCATTCCAGGCATGCCTTCGTACATGCTTGGCGTTGTGCGCATTCGTGGTGAGCTCGTTCCTGTGCTTGATACGTCGCAAATTTTATATCGCCTCCCATATACGGAGACGGAAAAAACGCGCTTGCTCGTCGTTCAGACGGACGATGTATATGTATCTTTTATTGTTGATGATGCAAAAGAAATTATCGACATTCCGCCTGATATGATGAAGCAAGTCCATATGCTTGCTTATCAGCGGACGCCGTATTTTATCGGCATTGCTAACTTGCCTGATCGGCTCATTACAGTCATCGATCCTACGATATTGTTTAATCATTTAGAAGGAGCAAGTATCATTAAAGAACATATAAAGAATGAGAGACAGAACACTTGAACGAGAAAAGACGATTGTGGTATGTTCTTTTTTGAACAATCAAAATATAGAAAGGAACGTTTACTATGGCGAAACAACAAATTGGTGTGATCGGTTTAGCAGTCATGGGAAAAAACTTGGCGCTCAACATTGAAAGCCGTGGATATTCCGTTGCTGTGTATAACCGTTCGCGTGAAAAAACAGATGAGTTTGTAAAGGAAGCAGAAGGAAAAAACATCGTTGGTACATACAGCATTGAAGAGTTTGTTCACGCGCTTGAGAAGCCGCGCAAAATTTTATTAATGGTAAAAGCAGGTGCCGCGACAGACGCAACAATCGAACAACTAAAGCCGCATTTAGAAAAAGGTGATATCGTCATCGATGGCGGCAATACGTATTTTAAAGATACACAGCGCCGCAATAAAGAACTTGCGGAACTAGGCATTCACTTCATCGGCACAGGTGTTTCAGGTGGAGAAGAAGGGGCATTAAAAGGTCCTTCAATTATGCCTGGTGGACAAAAAGAGGCGCATGAACTCGTTCGCTCGATTTTCGAAGCAATTGCGGCAAAAGTCGACGGTGAGCCATGCACGACATACATCGGTCCAGACGGTGCAGGTCATTACGTAAAAATGGTGCATAACGGAATTGAATATGGCGATATGCAATTAATTGCCGAGGCGTACTTTTTATTAAAACATGTGCTCGGATTAAACGCCCAAGAGCTTCATGAAGTGTTTGCCGAGTGGAATAAAGGGGAATTAGACAGCTATTTAATTGAAATTACAGCAGACATTTTCACAAAAATCGATGAAGAAACAGGCAAGCCGCTTGTTGATGTCATTTTAGACAAAGCAGGGCAAAAAGGCACAGGAAAATGGACGAGCCAAAACGCGCTCGATCTAGGCGTGCCGCTTCCGATCATTACCGAGTCGGTATTCGCTCGCTTTATTTCGGCGATGAAAGAAGAGCGCGTCAAAGCAAGCAAGTTATTAGCAGGCCCAGCAGTGAAGCCGTACGAGGGCGACCGCGCGCACTTTATTGAAGCCGTTCGCCGCGCGCTTTACATGAGCAAAATTTGCTCGTACGCTCAAGGCTTTGCGCAAATGAAAGCTGCATCGGAAGAATACAACTGGAATTTGCAATACGGCAATATCGCGATGATTTTCCGCGGCGGCTGCATTATTCGTGCGCAATTTTTACAAAAAATTAAGGAAGCGTACGACCGCGACCCATCGCTTTCTAACTTATTGCTCGACCCATACTTTAAAGACATTGTTGAAAACTATCAACAATCGCTCCGCGAAATCGTCGCAACGGCAGCGATGCGCGGCATCCCGGTTCCAGCGTTCGCTAGCGCACTAGCATACTACGACAGCTACCGGATGGAAACATTGCCAGCGAACTTGATCCAAGCACAGCGCGACTACTTCGGTGCCCACACATACGAGCGCATTGACAAAGAAGGCGTGTTCCATACGGAATGGTTGAAATAAACGAACACCCCCTAGGGCAAGAGACTCTAGGGGGTGTTTATTATTGTTCAAACAATAATACGCGCGCTGGAGCGGCGTCAGTGCCGACGAGTTTAAGTGGAGCGGCGACCATCCAATATTCGCCTGCTG
>NZ_DAITON010000183.1:0-3305 GCF_036834105.1 Anoxybacillus sp.
AAGCGTTTGTTTAATGACGCCATTTTTTTAAAAGCATTAAAAAATACATTTATCATTCTCATTATACAAGTGCCGCTTATGCTTTTTTTGGCTCTTATTTTAGCTGTTCTTCTTCATTCATCGCTCTTGAAATGGAAAGCTGCGTTTCGTGTATCTTTTTTCTTACCAGCTGTTACGTCGCTTGTGGCGTATTCAATTATTTTTTCAATTATGTTAATGAACGATGGCTTGATCAATCAACTATTAGAATGGTTAGGAATCGGAGCAATTCCGTGGTTATCTCATCCATTTTGGGCGAAAGCATCTCTTATTTTAGCGATGACATGGCGTTGGGTTGGATATAATATGGTCATTTATTTAGCTGCTCTACAAAATATTTCTGAAGATTTATATGAAGCTGCAAGTATAGATGGTGCCAGCAAGGTAAGGCAATTTTTTTCAATTACCATTCCACAACTAAAGCCAGTCATTCTATTTACAGCGATCTTGTCAACGATTGGGACACTCCAATTATTTGATGAACCATATACGTTGACAAAAGGTGGACCGAGCGATGAGACGTTAACGATAGGGATGTATTTATATCAAACAGGTTTTCGTTATTTTGACTTTGGATACGCCTCAACCATTGCATATGTCATTGTCGTTTTAATTGCTATTTTGAGCTTTATTCAGTTTAAAGTATCGGGGGATGAGCGATGAAAAAAATAGGTTTATACGTGACGCTGACCGTTGGGGCGCTCATTTCGTTATTTCCATTTTATTGGGCGTTTATCGGTGCGACGAATGAAAGTGGAAAACTGTTTTCGAAACAGCTTTCATTTACTCCTGGAACGAAGTTAATCGAAAATGTCATAAATTTAAATGAATCCATCGGAATTAGTCGGGTCATGTTTAACTCGCTGTTTGTATCGCTAACATACACATGCGTTAGTTTGCTCGTTTGTACCATGGCTGCATATGCATTTGCGAAGTTCGAATTCAAAGGAAGAGATACTATTTTTGCTATTTTTCTTTTATCGATGATGATTCCATATCATGCAACCGTTATCCCATTGTTTAAAATGATGGCTGCGTTTGGATGGTTAAATACGTATAAAGCATTAATTTTTCCGAATTTGGCGTATCCATTTGCAATTTTTTTAATGAGGCAAAACATGTTGGCATTTCCTAACGCTCTCATTGAAGCGGCAAGAATAGACGGGGCAGGAGAATGGCGTATTTTCTTTCGCATCGTATTGCCGTCCATGAAACCAGCGCTTGCAGCGACAGCTATTTTTCTATTTATGTACCAATGGAATAGTTTTTTATGGCCGCTCATTGCTGTTTCGTCAACAGATATGTACACGTTCCCGGTTGCGCTTTCTAGTTTATTTGGGCTATCGCGTATTGATTATGGGCAAGTGATGGCTGGTGTGACATTAGCTACTGTTCCAATTATTATTTTCTTTCTAGCGCTACAACGCCATTTTATTTCAGGTATGTTAGGAAGTGCGGTGAAGTAAAATGCCTATCTTTATTAACGAATCATTAGGACAGTTTCACTTGCAAACGAAGGAAAGCAGCTATATTTTTTGTGTATTGAAAAACGGACAACTCGGGCATTTGTATTACGGAAAAAAAGTAAATCATCGTGACAATTTTTCTCACTTATTTCAGTTGCCGAATGAGCCCGTTGGCAATGCAACATTTTTATACAAAGGAGATCAAACGTTTTCTTTTGAAGTCATCAAACAAGAGTATCCTTCATATGGGACAACAGACTTTCGTGAACCAGCATTTCACATATGGTATGAAGACGGGAGTCGTATTACTCAATTTGTTTTCCAATCATACGAGGTGTTGAAGGGAAAACCAAAGTTGGAAGGTCTCCCTGCCACATATGTAGATGATGAGAATGATGCCGCGACGCTCATTGTTACGTTGTGCGATAAAAGAACGGGAATAAAGCTGCAGTTGCAATATAGTGTATTTGAGCATGAGAACGTCATAACGAGAAGTGCTCGTTTAATAAATAACGGAAAACACTCGATTGCTATTGAGAGAATGTTAAGTGCCGTTGTCGACTATCCCGATTCTCAGTTTGAAATGGTTCATTTAGATGGCGCATGGATTCGTGAGCGTCACGTTACTTCTAGAGTGTTACAAAAAGGAGTACAGTTTATTGATAGTAAGCGCGGTACGAGCAGTTCACAGCATAATCCTTTTTTCGCTTTAAAGCGTAAGGATGCGACAGAACATATAGGGGAAGTGTACGGATTTAGCCTCGTATATAGTGGAAACTTCATTGGAGGGGTGGAAGTAGACCATTATGACGTTGCTCGCGCTTTCATAGGGCTAAACCCATTTGATTTTAGATGGATATTACATCCGAATGAGTCGTTTCAAACTCCTGAAGTTGTGATGGTATATTCGTCAAACGGTTTAAACGGAATGAGTCAAACGTACCATCGCTTATACGCCTCGCATCTTGTTCGAGGACTTTGGCGCCATCGTCCACGCCCGATTTTAATTAATAATTGGGAAGCAACGTATTTTCAATTCGATGAGGAAAAATTACTGGCCATTGCAGATGCAGCAAAAGACTTAGGCATTGAATTGTTCGTTTTAGATGACGGGTGGTTTGAAGGAAGAAATGACGACACGACATCGCTAGGAGATTGGCGTGTGGATAAAAATAAAATTCCGAACGGCTTATCTTTATTAGCTGAGCGAATAAACGAGAAAGGGTTACAGTTTGGAATTTGGATTGAGCCAGAGATGGTGTCAGAAAAAAGTAGATTGTATGAGGCACATCCGAATTGGGTGTTGAAAGCTCCAAATTGTTCTACTGTTTCGCACGGAAGAAATCAATATATTCTCGATTTAACGAGAAAAGATGTGAGAGATTATTTGTACGAGACGATTAGTCATCTTCTAAAAAGCGCAAACATCACATACGTGAAATGGGACATGAATCGCAATATGACGGAAGTTGGTTCATCTTCAATAGAAGCGAATAGGCAAGGAGAAGTTGCTCATCGTTACATTCTCGGACTATATGAATTACTTGAACGATTAACCTATACGTTTCCACATGTTTTATTTGAATCTTGCGCGAGCGGCGGAAATCGTTTTGATCCGGGGATGCTCTACTATATGCAACAAGGTTGGGCAAGTGATAATACAGACGCATTTGAGCGTATCAAAATCCAATATGGAACATCACTTGTCTACCCAATTAGTTCAATTGGTGCACACGTATCCGCTGTACCTAACCATCAAACAGGGCGTGTGACACCTTTGGAAACAAGAGCGCATGTTGC
>NZ_DAITON010000184.1:0-3279 GCF_036834105.1 Anoxybacillus sp.
AGAAAGCCACACTGCAAGAAACCGAACGAAGCGCAAATATGCGCCAACAATAGGTTTATTTCTATATTCCTCCGCGTGTTGTAAATGATGCCAAAATGTTGCCGGCGCAATTAAAACACTTGGGGACCCGTCGACAAAAATGAGAACATGCCCTTCGTATAAATGAGCAGCTGCCGTATCTGGCCGCTCTGTATAGCGAACGACAGGATACGGATTGAGGTGTCTCCCCGAAATAAATTCCTCAACTGTTTTTTCCCCCATCGGTAAACCATCTGTATCAATTTTAGCTAATGATTGCTTCACTTCCTCGACAATAGCTGAGTCGGCAATATCTTCAATATAGCAAACACATACATCTGTTTTGGAACGTCGCCCAATTTGCATATACTCCATCCGCAACGAACGATCGCGCACACGTCGTCTCGTTAGCGCCGTATTAAAGACAATCGTTTCTACATACCCATCCCGCGCACCTCGAACGACACGTTCCATATCCGGTTCTTGAGGCCCTCGTACAGGATATGTGCGGGCATCAATTAAAATAGCTTTGTTCATTCCATCTACAAAAAGCGCTGTCGGTCCTGCAAGTACTCCATCCATGACCCGCTCAAAATCATCCGTTTGATCCAACTCCACATATGGCAGATGCGTCCTTAATAATTTATCTAACGGTTGTTCATCTAACACACCGTTCGGCAATTCGGACAACAATTTCATTAAATAGTGGAGAATATCATCTTTGACAAACCCGTCAATCATAAATAACGCCATGTCTTTTCCTGCATAATGCACATCTAAATAAATGACGTCAAAGCTTTTGTCAACGCCAAGCTTTGTTTTCATATATGCTACGTTTTCTGAGAGACGCGAAGATACCCGTTTCATTGTCATCACCTACTTTACATTTACTACCACACATCTTTGACATATCGACATTTGTTCATACATATTTCGTGTGGTATGCACATACATTTTTACAAATGTAAGCTTGACCGGAGGAATGAGATGAAACGTCTATTATCACTATTTGTCCTGTTGCTTGTATTTGTCGTCATCATTCAAACGTTTGAACGACCGACGCGTGAAACAATTATGTTTTTCCCGATCGACCCGACCGTCCGCTTTACGAATGCTCAAACAAAATTATCGCTACAGCCAAAAAAGAAAGAAACGCGTTATGTGATCGACTGGATTGTCACTTCATCACTTGATCGAACAGCCTACTTGCGCCAAGATATTTCCATGCTTTTCGCGAATGGACGATTAATAGCTACACAATCAAAATGGAAAGAAAAAGGAAAAAATCTTATTCAACAAAAACATGTTGAACAAAAAGGGAGTCGACTGTTTCAAGCGATTTCGTATCATCAAGGGGAATTGCATAATGGCGATGATATTCGAAGCAGTCAAAAAATGAGCGGAGATTTGTTGTACGTCATTGACTCTTCATTCGCCCCGCTTCAATCGTTTCGCAAACCGATAACAAGCGAACAAAAAACGTGGGCAAACACATTAAATAAACAAACGCAGACGATCGTCAACAAAGCTGCCAAACAGATGAACGACATTCTACAAACAGACGAATATTATCATCTATATTTGACCGAACTTGTTCAATATAACGAACAACCATTTATGGATTTAACGACAAATGAGACAGAAATAATGATCGGAAATTTATGGGAAGGACTATACAAAAATTATTTTTTAGGCATAAAAAAACAGAACGGTTCGATTGAATCACCAATCGGCAGCACCGTTCCGCTTATTTTAATAAAAAAAGATTACAGCAAGCTGCTTGTTATCACAGAAACAGCGGATGGAGAGCTCGTCATATTAAAGCAGCTGCTCGAGTTCACGCAGTAGCTGCTTATATTGCCTGTCATCTGGCTGAAGCTGCAATGCACGTTCTACCGCTTGCTTTGCTTTTTCGTAATTTTTTTCTTCTGCATACAATAGCGCTAAATAGTAAAATGCTTCATGAAAACGTTCATTTTTTTCGATGGCATCGTATAAATATTGTTTCGCTGCATCATAATCTTTTTGTTGAATGTGCATGTACGCGCGTAAAAAATCCGCTTTATACGCTTCTGCATCCCGTGGGTGAATAAATGATAGCATTCGCTCTGCCTCTCCATACTCACGCTCGTCAATATATTGCCTCGACAAGGCGAGAATGAGTTGTGCTTGGTCGGCTGGCGGGCGTTGAAAACCAATATATAAACATATAGCCGTAACGATCGTCGTCAACAAAGCCGCCAGCCACTGTCCAAGACGAGGACGCTCTTTCGGAAGATGAACGACGCTAGCAGCTAAAAAACCGCCGATCAAACCGCCAATATGGCCAGCGTTGTCAATCTTCGGAACAACAAGACCAAAGGCTAAATTGATTCCAATGACCGTTAACACATTCATTCCAATCGTCCTAAAAAATAAATGTGGATGCACTTTTCCAAAATAAAGCAGAGCCCCAAAACATCCGAAAATCGCGCCAGATGCACCAGCAGATACTGATGGCGAAAACAAAAAACTAGCGAGTGAGCCGGCAAAACCAGCAAATATATAAATGAATAAAAGTCGGGACGAACCGTACAATTTTTCAACGAGCGGGCCTAAATAATATAGCGCAAACGTGTTCATAATTAAATGCAAAAAACCGATATGTAAAACGATTGGCGTGAAAAATCGCCACCATTCTCCTTGCAAAATAAGCGGGTTGAATTTCGCCCCATATTCAATAAGCGTTAACGTATTTGTACTTCCGCCATTTAACTCTAAAATGAAAAACATCGCGATTTGCAACGCAATGAATACATACGTCCATCTTGCTTTTCCACGCTCAAACATGCGCCGTTCGTTTTCATACATTTGCTCAGCGAACGATAACACATGTTTTTTAAATGATTGCAGTTCATCGTATAAAATGGGAGAATCGTCAGGTACATATACTTTCATCGCTTGTTGAAACCGCACACTTAATTCGTCCAATATCGAATACATATTGCTCGCATGCATCACGAACGTTTCCATGTGCACGCGATTATTTGTTAACGGATGTTGCACATATAATTCCCAATCGTCAACTGGAGGATACACCATCACATATATGTTGATGACATGAAGCTGGCGGCGAAACTGTTTCCTTCGCCATTCATCGACAGCACTAAACGCTTGTTGCATATCGCGCTTTAGTGATATGCCCCAATCGATATCTGCACGAACGAGGCGAACGAGCGGCGCTTTTCGCTCGCGCGTGGACTGTAGCCAGGCTTCTCTTTC
>NZ_DAITON010000185.1:0-3268 GCF_036834105.1 Anoxybacillus sp.
TTGTTTTCGTACTGCTCTAAAATGTGCGCGAGCCAGCCTGACATGCGGCTAATAGCGAAAATTGGTGTGAATAAATCATGATCAATTCCTAAACTATGGTAAACAGAAGCCGAGTAGAAGTCAACATTTGGCGGCAATCCTTTTGTCGATGTGACGATCTCCTCGATTTTCACCGACATGTCGTACCAATGTGGTTCGCCTGTCAACTTCGTCAATTTTTCAGACATTTTCTTTAAGTGTTTCGCACGCGGATCTCCGTGACGATACACGCGATGGCCGAAGCCCATAATTTTTTCTTTGTTGTTTAATTTGTTATGAATGTATGTTTCTACGTTTTCAAGCGTGCCGATTTCCGTCAACATTTTCATGACCGCTTCGTTCGCTCCACCGTGAAGCGGCCCTTTCAACGCTCCAATCGCCGCTGTAATACCTGAATATACATCAGACAAAGTAGCAACACAGACGCGCGCTGTAAACGTTGACGCATTCAATTCATGGTCGGCGTGAAGAACGAGCGCCTTATTAAACGCTTCAACAGCAATTGGATCTGGCTCTTTTCCTGTCAGCATGTATAAAAAGTTTGCTGCGAAACTTAAATCTTTGCGCGGCTGAACAGGCTCTAATCCTTTGCGAATGCGCGAAAACGCAGCAACGATCGTCGATACTTTCGCCTGCAAGCGAATAGCTTTTCGATAGTTCGCTTCCGGATTCATCGCTTCCGCCTCTTCATCGTACAATCCAAGGAATGAAATGGCTGTACGAAGCGCAGCCATCGGATGCACTTGATCAAGCGGGTACATTTTAAAATGATCAATGACTTGTTGCGGAATATCAGCATTTTCTGCTAACTGCTTTGTTAGCGTTTCCAATTCTTCTTTGTTTGGTAATTTGCGATGCCAAAGTAAATAAACAACCTCTTCAAACGTAGCGTGTTCTGCTAAATCATCGATATTATACCCAACATATGTGAGCGTATCATCGATGATTGAACTAATGGTGGAAGTGGTTGCAACAACCCCTTCGAGACCGCGAGTTACTGTCATGTTACATCTCTCCTTTTCTCTTTTATTCCCCTTTTCCCATGTTGATGCACGTCGGTGAGCGCTTGCTCAAAGCATCTAAATAAAGATGCAAAGAAACGGCTTACATTTTGTTATATATTCACCTATCCGCTTAACGAAGCGAGCAGGGGAATATATACGATCGTTTCGTACATGCTCCACTATTATTATAAACAATTATCAGACTTTTGTGAACTAAAAGAAATCATAATTCAAAAATATTATTATGAAAAAGTAATAAATCATGAAAACACATCGACCATTTTCATGATCGTATATGCAATGCCAGCACCAATTAATGGGCCAACAGCGACGCCTTTGAATAAAGATACAGCCAAAATCGTACCAATGACAAGCGCAGTCGTCATGTGCGGATCTTTCGCAAGCAGCGTCACGCCTCCTTTTGCTAACAAAGCAACGGCAATTCCTGATAACAACGCAATCCATGCATAAATCGAGCGAACGGATTCCGTCAGTTCTTTCAAACCTATTTTTCCGGATGCGATCGGAACTAATACGGCAATTGTAATGATTGTCACACCGAGATTAATCCCTTTCTGTTGGAAGTAAGGAAACACTTTTGAACTTAATCCGATGCTCTTTACAACAAGTAAAAAAAGTACAGCAACAATAAGAGAGTGATTTTTCGCAATCATCCCGACCACAAGCAAAATAAATAAAAAAATAAACGGCTGCACGTAGCATCCCCCTTTCTTGAAACTTTTTCTTCTTTTGCATTGTATATTATAATAGTCATAAATACCAAAAAGACGGGAGGTGAAGGAATGCCGGTTCATTATTTGTATCGCTCCCTTCGATTTGTATTTGTCATTTTCGTCATCATCGCAGGATTAGCGAGCTTATATTATGTGTCAACGTTAACATATCCGTTTTTAATTGCGTTAGCGATCGCTTTTCTTATTAATCCTATCGTCGATGTATTAGAAAGAAAAGTAAGGATGCCAAGGGCGTTGGCGGTCATCGTTGTTTTACTTTTTTTACTCGCACTCGTTGCCGGTCTCGTTACTCTTCTCGTTGCGGAAATTGTAACAGGAACACAATATTTAGCAACAGTTGTGCCTAACCATTTTCAAAAGCTCGTCGTTTATATGGAGCAGTTTATCGCCAGCCAGCTCATTCCATTATATA
This sequence comes from Anoxybacillus sp., assembly GCF_036834105.1. Lineage (NCBI taxonomy): Bacteria > Bacillati > Bacillota > Bacilli > Caryophanales > Anoxybacillaceae > Anoxybacillus > Anoxybacillus sp. The sequence continues at coordinate 2,211 of NZ_DAITON010000185.1, forward strand.
ATCAACTCGCTACCCTCTTTAAAAATTTAGACACAACCCAACAAGATACAATTATGACAAATATCCAATCGGTTGGGACGAAAATTGCGACGACAGTTGGGCAGTTTATTCAAAATATATTACAAAACATTCCTTCCATCATTGGATGGTTGCCTAATTTTGCAACAATTTTTATTTTTTCATTGCTAGCTACGTTTTTTATAAGCAAAGACTGGTATCGGCTAAAAGCGTTGTTTCAAAAATTGTTGCCAAGCAAAGTGCAGACGAGCGGAACAAAAGTTTTTGCAGAATTAAAAAAGGCTCTATTCGGCTTTATTAAAGCGCAAGCTACGCTCATTTCCATTACGACGCTCATCGTATTAGTCGGATTGCTTATTTTGCGCGTAGAATATGCGATTACCATCGCCCTTATTATTGGCATTGTAGATGTTTTACCTTATTTAGGAACGGGATTAGTATTCGTTCCATGGATCATTTATGCCGCAATAAGTGGTGAAACTCATTTTGCGATCGGACTTGGCGTGCTGTATATTGTCGTTCTCGTACAACGGCAGGTGATGGAGCCAAAACTTCTTTCCTCGAATATCGGGCTTGATCCGTTAGCGACATTAATCGCTTTATTCGTCGGCTTTAAGTTAATTGGGTTCCTCGGTTTAATCGTCGGACCGGTGTTGCTTGTCATCGGACGCACGCTGCATCATGCCGGCGTATTTCAAGACATCTGGAACTTCATAGTCGGAAAAAAAGAAGCATAAGCGACGAGCTTATGCTTTTCTCATTTCCGAATGTACATCCACGTTTTCGTGTAAAACATCCATTTAAACAGGCGCACGAGCCATGGTTTTATTTTTTTCCGCGCCAAAGGGAGAAGGAGCATAAACCCTGCCGTATCCGTATTGAACTACCGCTAGGCTAAAGCCATAGCGGATTCCTACGAACACCGAAGTACCCTTCGGTTATTTAGTAGGCGATCCCCACAGTTCCTGCGGTTAGAAGCCTAATGGCTTCGTTTTTAATATTGATACTTGCGTTCACATCTCGGTCGTGATGAGTATGGC
>NZ_DAITON010000186.1:0-3249 GCF_036834105.1 Anoxybacillus sp.
CTTTTTTTGTTTGGTTGTAAATTTATGTTAGTAAATTTGCTCATCTACAGTAAAAGAAATAAATGCTCGGGCGGCAAATATACTTTTTTATTGTGTATATGCTTCCACTGTTCTTCACTTACGCTTGCCTGCAATGTAAAATGATCGGTTTGCAATGTCACATCATACGTATATACATTTGGAACGGCCCGAATGATCTGAAAAGAAAAAGCGTTGCATGTCGCTTCATCTACAAAACGAATATGGTGTGAGTGAATGCCCATATGTGTTGCCTTATTCTTTTTTTTATGGGCAGGAACAATGAGTGATGCGCCATTGACGGAGCAAACAAGCTGCTTTCCTCTATCATCAACCGTACAAGGAAATATGTTTTTACAGCCGACAATTTTTGCAGCCTGTACATTGTCCGGTTCATGAAATACGCATTCTTTCTTTCCTTGTTGTATGACGCGACCAAGGTCATATAAAATAAGTTCGTCACATAACCGATAGGCTTCTTCTAAATGATGTGTAACAAAAAGAACGATACCAGAAAAGTGTTGTTGTAAATAAGAGAAAAATTGTTGTTCCATCACTTGTTTTGTGTGATGATCGAGCGCTGAAAAAGGCTCGTCAAGCAATAATATGCTTGGGTTTGTAACAAGCGTACGTGCAAGCGCAACTCGCTGTTGCTGACCGCCAGATAGTTGATGTGGGTAGTAGTTCTCATACCCTTCTAATCCGATGTTTCTAATCATGTTTATAACCGCACGTTGCACTTGTTTCTTCGGCCATTTTTTCAAACCGAACGCAATATTTTCGTAAACTGTTAAATGTGGAAAAAGGGCATAATGTTGAAACATATAGCCTACGTTTCGGTAACAGGCAGGAACGTGGAGCCGTTTGTCTGAATGAAAAAATAACCGATCGTGCAATTGAATAATTCCTTCATCCGGCTGCTGTAATCCTGCAATGCTTTGCAATGTTAAACTTTTTCCACATCCCGATGCACCTAAAATCCCGACAATTCCGTTTTGAATTGTAAAATGAGCGTCTAACTGAAAGTGTGGAAATGTTTTCTTAATGGCGACGTACAGCATCGTTTTCTCCTCGAATCATTCGTTTTTCTAATCGTTTCATTGTGTACAACAAAGCAATAGATACAACGGTCATGATAAGGACGAGTATATTCGCCATTTTTTTATCCCCCGCAAGCAACGCATCGTAAATGGCAATAGGCATCGTCATCGTTTCATTTGGAATGCTTCCTGCAACCATTAACGTCGTTCCAAAATCGCCGAGCGCACGTGCAAAGACAAGTGTAGTTGCAGATGCAATGCTACGCCAAGAAAGCGGGATGACAACGGCGAAAAAAATATCCCATTCAGATCGACCGAGCACTCTTGCAGCATTTAGCAATTGCTCATCAATGCTCGCAAATGCTGCACGTGCCGTTTTCACGAAAAACGGCAAAGCGACAACAAATGCAGCAACAACCGCTCCCGTTGGCGTAAACACAATCATTATCCCAAACGTATCTTCTAAAAAACGACCGATTGGGCTAGATCGCCCGAGTAGCACAAGTAAATAATAACCAAGAACTGTCGGGGGCAATACAATCGGCAACGTAAACAATGAATCAAGTATATCACTTATTTTATGGTTAGAGCGGCTCAAATAATAGGAAATGGGCAGTCCGACAACTAGTGCACAACTTGTTGCAATTGTTGCTACTTTTAATGATAAAAAGAGCGGAAAAAGATTCATTGCCTGCACGATTATTCCTCCTCAGGAATGATAAAACCGTATTTTTTCATAATACTCGTTCCGTTCGGTCCTTTTAAAAACTCAATAAACGCATGCGCTTCTTTTTCATGGGCTGTTTGTTTTGTAACAACAATCGCCTGTCGAATCGGATCATGCATACGTTCATCGATAAGATAGAACGGCAAATGATGGTCTTTCATTAATCCGAGGGCAACAATTGCTACTTCCACGTTGCCTGAATCTACATAAGTAAGCGTATCGGCAATGTTTCTTCCGTAAACAATTTTTTGCTTTACTTGCTCCCATAAACCCGCTCGTTCTAACGCTTGTTTCGCCGCTAATCCATAAGGGGCATGATCGGGATTAGCGATCGCTATTTTTTTCACTTCTTCTTTTGATACATCCTCCAATGACGTTACTGCTACCCCTTCTTTTACAGCGAGCCCAATGCGGCCAAATGCATATATATTTTTTGTTTTTTCTATAGCCACGTGCTCACGAATGAGTTCATCAACATATTTCACATGTGCTGAAGCAAATACATCAAACGGAGCTCCTTGTTTGATTTGTTCTGCTAGTTGACCGCTCGAGCCGAAAACAAATGTAACGTTTGTCCCTGTTTCCTTTCTAAATTGTTCCCCTATTTCTTTGAAAACGTTCGTTAAATCCGCCGCTGCTGCAACTTTAATTGTCGGTGGAGAAGATGGCTGTGCAGATAGAGACTGACATGCGGCTAGCAAAAAAAGCATAATAAAAAATAATATTCTTTTCATTCTCAATTCCTCCATATATCAATAAAAGGGAATATCCATGACAGATACTCCCTTTTTTCATTCACTTAACATTTTACTTCTGCGTTTTTTCTAGCATAATAATACCAGTTTAATACAACCGATACAACATAAAATGCGATAAAGAAATAAAATGCCGTAATCGGTGTCCCTGTGTTTTGAGATGCCCAACCGAATAGCTTTGGAATAAAGAATGAACCGTACGCTGCAAACGCTGCCGTAAAACCAAGAACAGGTGCTGCTTCTTTTGGTGGGAAGATGATCGGGATCATTTGGAATGTTGACCCTGATCCCATTCCGGCAGCAATAAATAAGATCATGAAAGATACAATAAATCCGATAAAATGTTTTTCAGTTGTAAAATACATGACCGCAGCAGCGCCAAGCCCCATAGTCATTAGGACGTAGTTTGTTACGCGCGCCCCTCCTAGCTTATCAGACAACCAACCACCGACTGGACGGAATGAAGCTGCTAAAAATGCCCCTAAAAAGGCAAGCGAGACGTGTTCTGGAAATTGTGATTTTAATAAAAGCGGAAACGCTGCCGCATATCCAATAAACGAACCGAACGTTGCGATATACAACCATGTCATAATCCACGTATGTTTTCTTTTTACGATGACAAACTGCTCTGATACAGATTGTTTTGCATTTGGTAACTGTAGATGAGCATTTTTTATTACATTAATTTCCATCCCTAAGAGACAAACAG
>NZ_DAITON010000187.1:0-3167 GCF_036834105.1 Anoxybacillus sp.
CGTCAGTGCTTTCTCTTTTTTGTCACTAAATCACAAAATTTGGTGATGAACCATTAATTTTAACCCCATGATGCTAGATAAAATCGAGTAAGCATAAAATAGCCCTTGCCTGTGGATCTCCTTTAAAATGAAAGTGCGATCCAACATTTGAAAGGAGAAGTCCCCATGTAAGAGCAATTTCATTTTTTCACACGTCAACGATTTAGGATTCTGGCTCGTCAATCGCTATTCTGGTTTAGAGGTAAAAGATACGCTCAAATCATGGACAGTGATGGAAACAATCATCGCTTTTGTCGGCTTTTCCGTTGTTTTTGTTATTAGTTGGTTTGTATGATAATAATAGAAAAGGATTACTTAAAACAAGCCCTTCTTAAATTTTTTTAAATTAAATATAGGAACTTAGGAGCTTGTTTCCTTGAAGGAATTTAAAGCAATATGTTGAAAAGAAAATAAGCAGAGCTTTAATAAATGATACATACTAATGTAAAGGTATAAATTACTTTCAATACAAAAATGACATAGTAGGTGAATAGAAGTGATTCGTTTTGTAGAAATTAAGAATTTCAAAAGTTTAAACCATCTTGTGTTGAGTGATTTAGGACGAATAAATTTATTTGGTGGTAAAAACAATGTAGGAAAGACAACTTTGCTGGAAGCGTTATTTTTGTTTTTTGATCGCCTAAACCCTAATATGCTACTTCGACAGTATAACTGGCGAGGGGTGGCTGGTATGCCAATTCGACCTGATACGATGTTTGCTCCTATCTTTTGCAATTTTGACTTGTCGAAAATAATCCAAATCAAAATTGTAAGAGGGCGTGGTGCAGAAGAAATTATGTCCCTTCGTTTTAAAGATGAAAATCAACATGTTTTTTCTGTTCCAGTAAGAATAGATGAGAGATTAGGGAGTTCAAATGAATCGATTCAAAGTCTAGTAGAAATCGAGTACAAGGATGCGAAGCGAAAAGAGGAGGATCTTTTTCACTTTTTCATTAATACGAATGGCGGGTTTGGCATGCAGGTCGTGCAAGCAAAGTTCAAAGAGGAGCAACATGCGTATTTCCTTGGCTCTAAAATTCCTTTTAATCCTGTCGAAACAGCGGTTCGTTATGGTGAACTAGATATTCGTGGTGAAGCAGAGCAGTTGTTGCCATATTTACAAACGATCGAACCAAGATTAAGAAGTCTCGTCTCTATCGCACTACCGAATGGGGAATCCATGCTGTATGGCGACATCGGCTTGGTGAAAAAAGTGCCAATCGCTTACATGGGAGACGGTCTGTCTAGATTGTTAACGATATTACTAGCTATTTCCTATACCCGCAACGGAGTTGTTTTTATTGATGAAATTGAAAATGGCTTTCATTATTCAACAATGCCAAAAATATGGGATATTTTAATGAAAGCAGCTAACGATTATGATTGCCAAATTTTCGCCACAACTCATAGCTATGAATGTTTAAGTAGTGCGGTAACTGGCATATCGGAGAAGAAAGATGATTTTCGTTATATACGTCTTGAACGGACAAAGGAGAAAATTGTTCCCAAAACGTTTTCCTTTTCTATGATTCAAATGGCAGTTGAACAAGGGTGGGAAGTGCGGTGAGCTTAAAGCCGAGGGAAATTACAAGAGAGAAACTTCTTCTAGTTGAGGGAAAAGATGAGGTTAATTTTTTCGAAGCCTTGTTAGAACAAAGTGGAATAGAAGGTTTTGAAATTATTGATGTTGGCGGGAAAGGAAACTTTGCGAAAGAACTAAAAATGCTTGCTTTATTAACAGGATTCGAGAAGGTTAAAACATTAATTATTGTAAGAGATGCAGATGACAATGCAGATGACGCATTTGCAAGCGCAAGAAGTGCATTACATTCGATTCATTTTCACACGCCGAGTTCTCAAAATGAGCTGAGAGAACACGAGGGACGAAAAGTGGGAATTTATATTATGCCTGGGAATTTCGAGAAGGGAATATTGGAGGATCTTTGTATGTCTTCTGTTGCCGATCAGCCTGTCATTAGTTGTATTGAATCATTTTTTGAGTGCATCAAGCAAAAGGGATGTATACCAAAGAACTTATCTAAAGCAAAAGCACATGTTTTTCTAGGGTCCCAGTCAGAATTAGTAACAAGCATTGGAGTTGCAGCAAAAAAGGGATACTGGAATTTTAGCCATCCTTCTTTACAGGCGCTAACACATTTTTTGAGGGAGGTTTAATAATCGGTTACTAACAGACGTTCGTACGTGAGAGGACTGCCCCTCTTCGGCAGTCCTCTCACATTTTCGCGCTACTTGAAGCGAATGGTCGCAAGTCGTTGGTTTACTTCTTCGATGTCAAAGCGCTCTGGATCAAAATCGTCTCCGTGCCATTCGTCATACCATTCTAAAAACTCTTGACGCTCTTGCTTCCGCGTATGATCCTTCATCATATCGATTGCATCTTGGTAACCCCAAACTCCACCAACATCTTCGGGAGGGCATGCTCGTGATCCTTTGATACAAATCGGATGAGTTAACGGTTCGATTCGTTTTTCGATTTTCTCCAATGTAATGATATGATCCCAGTTGTCCCCGAAGTCATACGTATACAACACTTTTTGTTTCTCTTTACTTAAATATTTTTTAATCGGTGTTTTTCGTGAATCGAGCTTGTCCTTCCAAAGAGTCATAAAATGATCATCTGGATGCGGGACGTCAATAATCGCATCACTTGTTTCGAACTGATACAAATGGTAATTTCCCCATCCCATCGCCTCTTGAATAATGAGATGGAGCTGATCGAATGTTATGTCGCTTGGGACGAGCACACGTCGCCAAATCGGTGGACGAATACCACGCAACTGGATTTTTAATTGATAAATTGTTTCGGCTTTCTTGACTCGTTCTAAAGTTTTTTCAATCTCGTGGCGGAGCGAAGCGGGTAATGTCTCGTAATCTGATAATTTTGTAATCTTTTTTAATGTTTCCCATGCGGTTGGCATATGCTATTCCTCCCCTTTATCCTTTTACTATAATCATAAACAAATGTTCGCTTTTTTATAAGTGAAATGACTTGCTTTCTAAAAAATATTTTTCAAAATAGCTGTACCGTGCAAAAGTGTTCGTATTTGTGTAAACTGACTGTAGATGAGCAAATTTACTAACATAAATTTACAACCAAACAAAAAAAG
>NZ_DAITON010000188.1:0-3154 GCF_036834105.1 Anoxybacillus sp.
GTTTGTCTCTTGGGGATGGAAATTAATGTAATAAAAAATGCTCATCTACAGTAAATAATTGAACATTTTTTTCGATATTTTTTATTCGACATTTTTCTATTTCAATCGACATTCCAAAATTGTTCTGAACAGGAGAAAAAATCTTATGTCAGACGTACTGTACGATTAGTATGAGTCTTCGTAAGGAGCTGGTCTGTATCATCGACCAGCCCTTTTTTATTCCGCGCTTTTTTTCAGAACTGGAAACGATGAAAAATCGAAAGCAAGCGCAACATTCGGAAAAATCGTTTTCGCTTCTTCAACGAGTCGCTCACACATCTCCCCTTGATAACGAGAGCTAATATGCGTCAAAATGAGTTGTTTCACTCCCGCCCGTTTCGCTACTTCTGCTGCTTGCCACGTCGTTGAATGATAGTAATCGTGCGCTAAATGCGCTTCTTCTGCGCTAAATGTCGCCTCATGAACGAGCACATCTGCTCGTTTCGCAAGTTCAATGCTCGCCTCACAATAACGCGTATCTCCCATGATCGCAACAATGCGCCCTTTTTTCGGTTGGGCAACAAATTCACGACCATCAATGACAGTTCCATCTTCTAACACGACGGTCTCTCCGCGCTTAATTTTCTGGTAAATAGGCCCCGATCTCACACCAAGAGCAAGCAGTCGATCGACGAGCAACGTGCCCGGCAAATCTTTTTCGACAATGCGAAACCCATATGAAGGCAAACCGTGATCGAGCAGTTTTGCTGTAACAACAAACTGTTCGTCTTCGAATATGACCCCCTCTGTAAATTCTTCAATATACAAATCATATTTTAGCCGTGTGCCGCTAATCGTTAAGGCTGTGTCAATAAATGTACGAATACCTGCTGGACCGTAAACGACGAGCGGCGTTTCCCCTCCTTGAAATGAGCGGCTGCCAAGCAATCCAGGCAAACCGAATATGTGATCGCCGTGCAAATGGCTAATGAAAATGCGCTCAATTCGTCTTGGGCGAATGGACGTATGTAAAATTTGATGTTGGGTCGCTTCACCGCAGTCGAATAACCATGTCGCTCCTCTTTCTTCTAATAACTGAAGGGCAACCGCCGATACGTTTCTCCCTTTCGACGGGACACCAGAGCCTGTCCCTAAAAATAACAACTCCACGCTGTCATCCCTCTCTTTTCTTTAATCAGATAAAACATTTGCGTTTACCACAATAAACCTCTAAAATTACATTATCATGAACCTTTCAAAAAATGAATAAAAGTGAGGTATATGGTCCGTGACTGACGTACAACCAAAAGCGACAATTGTAATTTTTGGTGCGACTGGCGACTTAGCAAAACGCAAACTATTTCCATCCATTTATAAACTTTATCAAAAAGGAAAGCTGTCTGAACAGTTTGCTGTTGTCGGTGTTGCCCGTCGCCCCCATACAGACGAATCGTTTCGTCATTACGTAAAAGAAACGATTGAAGAAGCGACAAAGCAAGAGCTAATCGATGACACATTTATTTCCCATTTTTACTATCATTCATTAGATGCGACAAATACGCAATCATACGAACAATTAAATGAACTATTGACACATGTAGAAGAACAGTTTCACATTCCGGGTAACCGCATTTTTTATTTAGCGATGGCACCGGAATTTTTCGGAACGATTACATCGCATTTAAAATCAGAAGGACTGACGACAACGAATGGCTGGACACGATTAGTCATTGAAAAACCGTTCGGTCATGATTTACAAAGCGCAAAAAAACTAAATGAAGAAATACGCCAATCGTTTTCAGAAGAGCAAATTTTCCGTATTGACCATTATCTCGGCAAAGAAATGGTGCAAAACATCGAGGTCATTCGTTTTGCGAACGCCATTTTCGAACCGCTCTGGAATAACCGCTTTATTGCCAATATTCAAATTACATCAAGCGAAACGCTTGGGGTGGAAGATCGCGGCCGCTATTATGACCATTCTGGAGCTCTTCGCGACATGGTGCAAAACCATATGTTACAAATGGTCGCGTTGCTAGCGATGGAGCCGCCAATTAAACTTACAACGGACGACATTCGCAACGAAAAGGTAAAAGTGTTGCGCGCTCTTCGTCCTGTTACATATGATGAAGTCGATCAATACTTTGTACGCGGCCAATACGGAAGCGGCATTGTGCGAGGGCAAAAAGTCATCGGCTATCGTGAAGAACATAATGTCGATCCAACCTCCAATACGGAAACGTTTGTAGCTGGAAAACTTTTAATCGACAATTTCCGTTGGGCAGGTGTGCCGTTTTACATACGAACAGGAAAACGAATGACAGAAAAATCAACAAAAATTGTCGTGCAATTTAAGGATGTACCGATGAATTTGTATTATCGCACAAGCGAACACGTACATCCAAATTTACTCGTCATTCATATTCAGCCAGACGAGGGCATTACCCTTCATTTGAATGCGAAAAAAAGCGGCGAAAACATGAAAACGACGCCGATAAAACTCGACTATTGCTACAACTGCATCGACGGCATTAATACGCCGGAAGCGTATGAAAAATTGCTATATGACTGCATGCGCGGCGATGCAACAAACTTTACGCATTGGGACGAAGTCGCTGCCTCATGGAGCTTCGTCGACCCGATTTCAGACGTATGGGCAAACACAAAAGCCGTGGACTTTCCGAACTACGAAGCCGGCTCGATGGGACCGAAGAAAGCAGACGAGCTATTGCAAAAAGACGGCTTTCATTGGTGGTCGCTAAACGGAACAATGTAAGGAGGAACGAAACATGAAACTATACGATGTCACCGCCCCAATTTTTGAAGGAATGCCTGTGTATAAAAATAAGCCGGAAAAACAACCGAAGCTAATGACCGTCACGAACGATTATGTCACCGAATCGCGCATCGATATGGATGTGCATACAGGTACGCATATCGACGCACCGCTTCATATGGTAAAAGACGGTGAAACGTTCGAAACGATCCCGCTTGAAAAACTTGTCGGCTACTGCAAAGTATTTGACGTCACAAACGTAAACGATAAAATTACAAAAGACGACTTAATTCATTTTGATATTCAAGAGAACGATTTTATCTTATTCAAAACGAAAAACTCGTTCGACGACGCTTTTAACTTTGAATTTATTTACGTTGCCGAAGATGCGGCAGCGTA
>NZ_DAITON010000189.1:0-3135 GCF_036834105.1 Anoxybacillus sp.
TTATTAATTAAACGCGGTCGTTCGTTTAATGTCCACAATGGAAAACGAACAAACGTATCACGCAAATTGCTTGGAACTAGCGGAGCTAACGGAGCCATATATGGTACACCAAACGAACGAAGGCTACATAAATGAATAACCATGCAAATCATCCCCATTAAAATTCCATAAAATCCGAATAATGCGGCTAAAATCATTAATGCAAAACGAATGAGTCTCGCAGAAATGGCAATCGCAAATGATGGAGTGGCAAAGCTAGCAATTGCAGTAATCGATACAACGATAACCATAGCAGATGAGACGAAACCTGCCTCTACAGCTGCTTGTCCAATGACAAGCGCCCCAACAATTGATACAGCCTGTCCAACCGCCCTCGGCAAGCGAACCCCAGCCTCTCGTAAAATTTCAAAGGTTACCTCCATTAATATTGCTTCAACAAACGCTGGAAACGGAACTGCCTCGCGCTGTGCCGCGATCGCTATGACAAGGGAAGTAGGGATCATTTCTTGATGAAACGTTGTTAGTGCAATATACACCGAAGGGGCTACGAGGGAAATAAAAAATACGAGCATCCGTAGAAATCGTAGCGCTGTCGCGATATCGAAACGTGCATAGTAATCCTCAACTGCCTGAAAAAATTGAATGAACACAGCCGGTACAATAAGCACAAACGGCGTACCTTCTACAAAAATAGCGACACGCCCTTCCAATAAGTTTGCCGCCACACTATCAGGACGTTCTGTATGATAAATGGTCGGAAATGTTGTAAACGGCTCATCTTCGATTAACTGCTCAATGTACCCTGACTCAAGTACACCGTCCAAACAAATGCGCTGCAATCGCTCACGAACTTCTGCAACAATTTTGTCATTTGCAATTCCTTTTATGTACATGATGCGTACGTTCGTTTGTGTCACTTCACCGATTGTAATACTCTCAACCCATACATGAGGATTTTGAATTCGACGCCGAACCATTGCTATGTTTGTTGCCAATGATTCCGTAAATCCTTCACGTGGCCCACGAATCGTTAGTTGTGTACTCGGTTCTGCAATGGCGCGATATTCCCCACCCTTCACGCCGATGCGTAAAGCTTCTTGCATACCATGAATAAACAAAACGACTTCCCCAGACATAAGTGAAGAAAATACTTCATTCCACTGCTGAATACGTCCTGTTGTATTTGCAGAAGCAATTTTTTGTTCAATGTAATCCATTTTGTCACAGTCGGCCGATGGAAAAGATAACTGCACACTTAATTCAAGCAATAAATGTTGCACCATATTCTCATCAACGATTCCACTAACAAAACAAAAAACGGCCGGAAAAGTATCTTCTTTTCCAAGTAAAAAGCGGCGAATAATGATATCTTCACTGTTGCCTGTGACATCTTGAATTTTTTTTATATTCTCCTGTAGTTCCTGGTCAATAGTTCCATATATTCCTTCCTGTTCATATGTTTCCCTGCGTTTTTCAGTTCTTCGCAACCACATATTCTTCTCCCCATTTACGATCGTTTATGGTTAGAATAAGCAATAAATGCACATGTTATTCAAAAAGGGATAAAGTGTATAAAAAGTTGGTACGTTAGCAAAGAAAGTACGACAGAGGAGATGAGCAATGAAGCTTGTTGTCATTTCTATTATGATTCCTATCTTGTTGATTAGCTTGGCAATCAGTATGAATTTGTTGCTTGGTATGGACATTTATCAAGCATTTGTTGACATTTTTACTCCATTTAAAGTGATGGAGCCGATCGAGCTAGGCGTTTTATTTCTCTTGATCGGCTTATGGATTTTTGATACATGTATTCATCTCGTTCGAAACATAAATAAAGATAAAAATCCCAAACCGCGCTCGCGTTAAGCGAACACGGTTTGGGATTCTCCTTTTTCTCTCATGTGCCGTGGGATATATACGCAAAATGGTTCACTTTCCATATAATCGCCTGTCACGGCATAAGCCCGAGCACGCGATCCGCCACAAACGTAACGGAACTCGCAAACACCACATTTTCCTTTGTAACGATCCGGCTGGCGTAAGTTTTTCATCACTTCCGATTCACGATAAATGTGAGATAAAGGTTGCTCACGCACATTGCCACATACGATCGGAAGCAAACCGCTCGGCATGACATCTCCTGTATGGGAAACGAACACAAACCCGTTTCCATCATTGACTCCTTTTGGGGCTCGTTTTAATCCGTCGATCATGGAGGCGTGATCGGTCGTTATCGCATGTTCATATCGGATATCCCCTGCTTCAATGCGCTTTTCTCTCATTTTTTGTTGAATCACGACACGACGATAATGTTGTGCCGCCGTCGTTTTAATATCGTACGGCGCTGTTTTGCTTAATTCGTATAGCCACCGAAATACATGTTCATGTTCAACTGGAGTAATGCAGTCATCTATTTGCCCACGTCCTGTTGGTACGAGTAAAAAAATGTACCACATCACCGCGTTTAAATCAGCAACTAATTTCGCCATCTGTTCTAAATCGTTATAGTTATAGCGCGAAATGACGGTATTAACTTGTAGTGGCATTTGTAACTCATTCAAATAACGAATGTTTTCAATCGTTAAATCGAACGATCCTGGGGTTCCGCGAAATCGGTCATGGATGTCAGCTGTCGGTCCGTCTAAACTAAACGCCCAACGCGACAGTCCGATCTCCTTTGCTTTTTTCATTTTCTCTTTCGTCACATTTGGCGTCGCACTCGGCGTGATCGAAACGCGCATCCCTTTTTTGATCGCATATTCAGCCAAGTGGAACAAATCTTCGCGCATCATACAGTCTCCACCTGTAAACACGAGCATCGGATTGTTCATGCTGTAAATGTCATCAATTAACCGAATGCCTTCTTCGTGTGTCAACTCACGTGGATCAGGAACAGGCTGTGCGTCGGCACGACAATGTACACATTTTAACTGACACGCCCTCGTCACTTCCCAAATGACAATAAACGGATGTTTATCATAATCTACCGCATGACCTTGTTTATGCATATCGCTTCACCAACTTTTTGAGTGATGTTCACATTCATTATAGACTGATTATCTAGCACTACGTTCGTGCGTTTTTGACGATTTTTTAAACACGTGGAAAAATTATATAGAAAGTAAATGTTATACT
>NZ_DAITON010000190.1:0-3101 GCF_036834105.1 Anoxybacillus sp.
TAGGGTGGCAACGCGGGAATGCTCTCGTCCCTTTCTTTTGGGACGGGAGTTTTTTGTTTACTAAACAAAATAGAGGAGGAATGACGATGCTAGACTTAAAATTTTTGCGTGCCAATTTTGAAGAAGTAAAACAGAAGCTTCAACATCGTGGTGAGGATTTAGCTGATTTTGAACGATTTGAGCAGCTCGACCGCCGTCGTCGCGAGTTAATTGCGCAAGCGGAGGAACTGAAAAATAAGCGCAATGATGTATCACAACAAATTGCGATGTTAAAGCGTGAGAAAAAAGATGCGGATCATCTTATTGCCGAGATGCGCCAAGTTGGCGAACGAATTAAAGTGCTTGATGATGAATTGCGTGAAGTGGAACAACAGCTCGAGGCATTGCTTTTATCGATTCCGAACGTTCCGCATGAATCTGTTCCGATTGGCGAATCAGAAGACGACAATGTGGAAATTCGCAAGTGGGGTGAGCCGCGCTCCTTTTCTTTTGAACCAAAACCGCATTGGGAAATTGCGGATCAACTCGGCATTTTAGATTTTGAACGAGCGGCGAAGGTGACAGGGAGTCGATTTGTGTTTTATAAAGGTCTTGGGGCGCGTTTAGAACGTGCGTTAATTAACTTTATGTTAGATTTGCACGTTGAACAACATGGTTATGAAGAAGTTCTTCCCCCGTACATTGTCAACCGTGCAAGCATGACGGGAACAGGACAACTTCCGAAATTTGAAGAGGATGCGTTTCGTATTGAGAGCGAAGACTACTTTTTAATTCCGACAGCAGAAGTTCCTGTAACTAATTTGCATCGCGATGAAATTTTATCAGTAGACGACTTACCGATTAAGTATGTGGCGTATAGTGCATGCTTCCGTTCAGAAGCGGGATCAGCTGGAAGGGATACACGTGGATTAATTCGTCAGCATCAATTCAATAAAGTAGAGCTTGTAAAATTTGTAAAACCGGAAGATTCTTATGAAGAACTGGAACAGTTAACGCGCGATGCAGAGCGTGTTTTACAACTGTTAGGCTTGCCGTATCGTGTGATGAGTATGTGTACAGCTGACTTAGGTTTTACTGCTGCAAAAAAATATGATATTGAAGTATGGCTTCCAAGTTACAGTACGTATCGTGAAATTTCTTCTTGCAGTAATTTTGAAGCGTTCCAAGCTCGCCGTGCGAATATTCGTTTCCGTCGCGATCCAAAGGCGAAGCCAGAACATGTGCATACATTAAATGGATCTGGTTTAGCTATTGGTCGGACGGTCGCAGCGATTTTAGAGAATTACCAACAAGAAGACGGAACAGTTGTCATTCCAGAAGTTCTTCGTCCGTACATGGGAGGAAAAGACGTCATTTCATAAGGGGAGAACGTACTCCCCTTTTTTTATAAAAAGTGTTGACATGCTATAAGGTTTATGATAACTTAATACATGTCGATACGGAGGAGTACCCAAGTCTGGCTGAAGGGGTCGGTCTTGAAAACCGAGAGGCGTCGAAAGGCGCGCGGGGGTTCGAATCCCTCCTCCTCCGCCATCATTCAAATGTTCACGAACCACAGCGCATAAAATGGAGATTGTTTATCGAACAATTCGTTACATATCGTAACGAATTTTTGTTTTATACAACAAAAGAAAGGATGTCCCAAAACGGTCGGGACATCCTTATTTTTTCAACTTCCGGTACTGTTCGATCATGTATCCAATCTTTGCGACAATCGGTTCAATAGATTCGGCATCACGAATAATATCGTATTCGTTAATGTTAATTCGCAAAACAGGACATGCGTTAAAGCTGTTAATCCATCTCTCATATCTTTCATACATTTCTTTCCAATATTCAATTGGTGTTTGTTGTTCCATTGGGCGACCACGTTCACGAATACGTTTAATAATTTCTTCGAAGCTTCCTTCTAAATAAATCAGTAAATCAGGGTGAGGAAAATACGGTGTCATGACCATCGCCTCAAATAAACTTGTATATGTTTCATAATCGACTTTTGACATTGTTCCTTTTTCAAAATGCATCTTTGCAAAAATGCCAGTATCTTCGTAAATCGAACGATCTTGGACAAATCCTCCCCCGTACTCGAAAATACGCTTTTGCTCTTTAAACCGCTCAGCTAGAAAATAAATTTGGAGATGGAAACTCCAACGTTTAAAATCGGCATAAAACTTATCTAAATATGGATTTGTGTCCACCTTTTCAAATGAGGTGCGAAATTGAAGTGCATCAGCTAACGCCTTTGTCATTGTTGATTTTCCTACGCCAACTGTTCCAGCAATGGTAATTACAGCATCGCTTGGGATATGATATTTTTCTCGTAAATTCATTGTTCTAAGCTCCTTTTAAGAACAGATTGCAATTCATTTAAAATGTAAAATCGGTCTTGGTCACGATGGACGAAATCGAGTGCATCTCCGTTAAATCGCAATACAGGAACGTGTGGATGGGCTTGTTCAAATTGTTCCATCGCTTGTTCATAAGCATGAGATAGTTGTTGTAAATAGGCAGGATCAATGTTTTTTTCGAATTCACGACCACGCATGGCGATGCGCTCGAGTAACGTGTGTAACGAAGCATGTAAATAAATTACGACGTTTGGTTTTGACATATCGTTTGTTAAAATGTCGTAAATTTGCACATACTTTTCGTATTGTTTTCCCTTTAATGTTTGTTTTGCAAAGATTAAGTTTTTGAAAATATGGTAGTCAGCTACAACCGGTTTCCCATTGTTTAAAAACTTTTTCTCGACATCTTCGAGTTGTTTATAACGATTGCATAGAAAAAACATCTCCGTTTGGAAACTCCATTCTTCGATGTTTTTATAAAATTTACCTAAAAAAGGGTTCTCATCAACAATTTCTTTTAACAATTCATATTGGAAATAGGTCGAAATGATCTTTGCTAAAGATGTTTTTCCAACACCAATTGGACCTTCAACAGTAATAAAGGGCACGCGGAACATTGTGTAACCTCCTTCAGGTGAAACCGTCCGTGTAGACAGACAAAATTTATTTTAGCATAAAATGATCGGTCTGTATGTTGCTTTTTTATTTTGATATACTCTATGATGATAAAAAAGTACGGGAGTTTTAAAGATG
>NZ_DAITON010000191.1:0-3097 GCF_036834105.1 Anoxybacillus sp.
CATTGCCGTCGCATACACTCTCATCCCTTTGTCCGTTTTGTACAAGTGTATGCGCCAGTCAATGATGTATGACAAAAAGACCGCTACATGACGCGGTCTTTCGCTCTTGCCAATCGCCGTTGGACATCATCCCAGTTGACAACATTCCACCATTGTTGGACGTACGTCGCGCGATCGTTTTTATATTGCAAATAATATGCATGTTCCCATACATCTAATACGAGAAGCGGAACAGTCGTCCATTGTGTCCCATGTTGATGTTTTTCGGTTTGTAAAATTTCTAATCGCCCTGCAAACGGCGACCAAACGAGGAGCGCCCATCCGCTTCCTTCTACTTGTTTTGCCACTTCTGTAAAATGTCGTTGAAACGCTTCAAAGCTCCCAAAATCACGTTCGATTTGTTGAAGTAGTTCCCCTGTCGGGCGTCCGCCACCCCGAGGTTTCATATTGTTCCAAAAAATTGTGTGCAAATAATGTCCTGAACCATGAAACGCAGCTTCCCGTTCCCAATGTTTTAATAACGCATAGTCATTTTTTTCGCGCGCCTGTTGCATCATTTTCTCCGCACGATTTAAACCGTCAACATAACTTTGATGATGTTTTTCGTGATGCAAACGCATAATCTCTTCAGCAATATACGGCTCTAATGCGTTGTACGCATACGGTAACCTAGGTAGCGTATGTCCCCCAATGGGTACGCGCTTGCGCTGTAATTGTTCATATATGTTTGTTACTTGCTCATGAATGCGCGCGACATCTCCCCGTTCGAGTTCCACCTTTAATTGCTCAACCGCCTCTTCATTTACAAATGGCTTTACACGTTCAAGCCAGGCTTGCACGTTATAAATATATTGTCGCATACAAACACACCTCCTTCGGCATCATATGCAATAAAAAAGAAGCTGACACTCGCAGCTTCTTTATTGTGATTGAATCATTTTTGTTCGGTAGTCTGTTTCATAAAATTCAAGCTCTTCACGCATCGTTTGAAAGTCGGCTTCGATGGAATGAAGTAATTGTTGCAACGATTGAGGGGCACGTTGCCGCAATTTAATTGAATGTCTCCCCGTGTATGCAGAACGGCTATCTTCATACCATAAATCGCGTTTTGGCGTAAAAAATTCTGCCACACATGAATGATAAATTTTGTATAACGCTTGTTCCGCGGCAGCTTTTCGAAACGGCTCTTCTTGAAGGACGATGCGACATGCGTCAATCCCCTCTTCACCATATACGGCTAAACGGCGTAAATCCGAAAGCACCCCTTCATAATAATGACGATCGCCCGCACATTCCACCTGCATTTGTTCAATCGTCGTTTCGTTTAAATAACGAGTAATTTGCTTGACAATGCGACTCAACAATTGCTCGACTTGCTTCGTTTGATTCAAAACAATAGTGTTGCCCATATGCATCCTCCCTTTACGGTTGCGCAATAAATAAAAGCGGTGATTTCACATCGTACGCTTGTTGCTTCGCAAGCGACTCAAAAACTTCCGGCAGTTTGGCGAAGTCGATCGTTGAAAAATAGCGACGAAGCTCTTCTTCCTCACTTACATATACACGTTTTCGCGTCCGAAGTGATGGATCGACGAGCAAACAGACGAGCGCGACAATATCTTTAAAATATACATCTTTCCCGCTTGCTTGAAATACAGGATCTTGTTCATAAGGCGTCCATTCAAAAAAACGTTCATCAAAATAACGAACATATAGCACATGCAACGTTCGCTCTGTTCCATCGTCGTCAACAAACGTCACTTCCGAACGGTTAAAAAAATCTTCCGACGTATTCGGCTGTGCTTTTTGCAGTTCATAGCCATGACAAGAAATAATTTTCACAAACAATACACCCCTTTTTTTCAACAACGAAGCTACATTTATTTTACCATAAATTATGAATCATGCGAAAAATTTTATCATTCCTATAAAAAAGAAAAAACAGGCACACAAAGATACCTGTTTATTTTCCCGGAAAAATGCCGGTTTCGTATAAGAAGATGGATAAACATAACGCACCGAGCAAGCTTGGAAGCCATATGATCATTTTCACTTTTTTGTCTAGAAGACCGTAGCGCTTACTCACCTTGCCACTTAATATAAAAACAACAGCAACAAAAACTACGATAATTGCACTTTGTAAAATAGAGTGCAAAATATACATTTCTACATAATATTCAACTACTCTTCCAAAAACTAAAACAAAAAGAAGCCCAAAGAAAAAACGAAAACTCATCGTTACTCACCTTTTAAACCGCATTGATGCTGAAATACATTTAGAGTAGTCAAAGACATACTTTGAAGCGTCAATATCAACTTGACACTTGAAATGCTCCCTACCACTATAGTCAATAACACTTATCACTATAAATTTTAATCTCCGTAAAAGGTCAACCTCTTTAAAAAAATCCAAGCGTACTTTATGACTATAAGGGAATGGAATTAAACAATACTTATAATGCTGAAAAAATACAACTATTAAGAAATTTTTAATTACTGATAAATCATGAGTTTTATCTAAAGTAATTGTAATATATGGGTGAATGAGTGATATTTTTTTCTTATCTACGCTTAACATAAACCTATTCACTCACTCGTTTTTATTTTCTATTCATCATTGTTGTTGCCTTTTTCCCCGCTTCGCTAATGCGATTTATTTCGTTCTTAACATAGTTGATGACAGCACTGGTTCCTTTTTTCATTCCATTCAACATTTTGTCATCCATAGAATACACGTTATTAGCGACATCTACAATAAATCCAGATGCTAGCCCACACTTCTGTGCTATCGTTTCACTTGCTCCAGACTTTTTGCATGCTTGATATCCTACATTGTACCCAGCATAGTCAACAATTGCCCTTGCAGCTAGTGATTTTGTTGTTGCATCCAATACATTCAAAAGAATCATCTCCTTGTCATCTTTTATATCACATAATAAGTATATATTGTAAAAAAAAACAATACATTTCATATATTTTTCACTTTAATCGAGTAGGAGGAGGTGATTAACCTCCGTCCTCTCACACCACCGTACGTACGGTTCCGTATACGGCGGTTCAATCAAGATCAATGACGCAAGAATTCGTAACGTTCTTG
>NZ_DAITON010000192.1:0-3087 GCF_036834105.1 Anoxybacillus sp.
GGCACTGCCACTATGAAGAATCAACTGGAAACTAATTTGCTCTGCTGTTAAATGTTCGAGACTTTCCATGTTAACGCGCCCCCATAAGTTGTATTGCTTGCTCATATACTTTTTTGCCGTCTGCCAACCCATATGCTACCATATCGATCACTTCGACAGGTATACCGTACTTTTTCGCTTCGTTTTGTAGTTCTGCTTTTAAAAAGCTCATTTGTGGGCCAATTAATACAATATCTGCTTTTGCCATTTCCTCCTTCGCCTTCTCTTGTCCAACAGCCCAAATCTTTACATCATCTCCCATTTCTTTTGCATACGCCTGCATTTTCGTAACAAGTAAGCTAGTAGACATTCCAGAACTACAAGCAAGTAAAATTTTTCTCATCACCTATTCTCCTTTCTTAATTTCAAGCGCTTACAACAATAATTTTAAGTCATATAAAATTAAATGTCTATACATTTAATAATAAAAATATTGATATTTTTCGACATTTTATTTAACAAAAAACCTATTGCTCACGAAAAAGCAATAGGTTTTTACTTATTATTTCCTCCATGTTGGTGAAGAAACAATGCATTGCAAATTCCCTTGTATAGTAAAACGATCGAACGAATGGGGAATGAGAAAATGGTCTCCTTTTTGTAACGGATATGTCTCTTGTGCTGTACAAAGCCCCCCTTTTCCATCCAGAACACTAACTAATAAAAAATAATCCGTTTGTTCAATATTCCATTTATGCTCAATATCCCATTTTTGTACGGTAAAATACTCGTTTTGAACAAATGTTGTAATTTTTGCCCCTGTTGTTTGGATCACATGTGGTTCATAATACATATCGACATGTGGAACGGTAATAACATCGAGCGCTTTTGCTAAATGTAATTCCCGTTTGTTTCCATGCTCATCTACACGATCGTAATCATACATCCGATACGTCGTATCTGAGCTTTGCTGTGTTTCGAGTACGAGCGTTCCTTCGCAAAGCGCATGTACCGTACCACTTGGGACATAAAAAAAGTCCCCAGGACGAATCGGCACTTTCCGAAGCAAGTCATGCCACCGGCCTTCTTCCATCATTTGTCGCAGTTCTTCTTTTGTTTTTGCATGATGCCCGTATATTAGCTCTGCTCCTTCTTTACAGTCAATGATATACCAGCACTCTGTTTTTCCTAATTCTCCATTTTCATATGTACGAGCATATTCATCGTCAGGATGCACTTGCACCGATAAATCAGCATTCGCATCTAAAATTTTCGTCAATAATGGGAAACGATCCGATGGAAAATGACCAAATAACTCTGGATGATCGTCCCATAACTCACCTAACGTCTTACCTCGAAATGGTTCGTTTATGACAGTCGTCTGCCCGTTCGGATGTGCAGAAATTGCCCAACATTCCCCCGTTTGCTCTGAAGGAATATCGTATCCAAACTGCTCACGAAGACGATTTCCACCCCAAATTCGTTCTTGAAACACAGGTGCGAAAAAAAGAGGTATGTTCATGATTCATCTCCTTCCCCCATTAAGATTGAAACGTCTCAAATAATTGTAAAACATCTTCCACTTTTCGTACAGTTAATAGCTGTGCCCTAAACGTCTCATCCATCAGCTTTCTCGCTAACAATTGCAAAATTTTCAAATGCTCATTTCCTGCATATTGTTCAGGCACTGCAATCATAAAAATAAGTTTCACTTTTTCCCCATCTAAACTATCCCAATCTACCCCCTCATGCTTCATACCAAATGCTAAACAAGGGTGTTTAACTGCATCACTTTTTCCATGAGGAATCGCAATTCCAAATCCAATTCCAGTACTTCCCTCTCTTTCCCGATCATATAATGCCTGTTTGTATTGTTCTCGATCAACTAATCCCCCTGCTTCATCGATCAATCCAACCATTTCTTCCATAATCTCATCTTTCGTTGTTCCTTCTCATTGTCACAAATTTTTACCGTAAATTGTGGTAAAATACAAATCATTACCGTGCAAGGGGGAGAAGACAAATGTTCACACAACTACATCACATAGCAATTATCTGTTCGAATTATGAACGATCCAAACATTTTTACACACATGTTTTACAACTACCAATCATTCACGAACAATATCGCGCTGATAAACGATCATATAAGTTAGATTTGCAAATTGGGGATTTACAACTAGAGCTTTTTTCTTTCGAACATCCACCAAAAAGACAAAGCTATCCTGAAGCATGTGGCTTACGTCATCTAGCATTTGCAGTAGATTGTATTGAGGAAACGATCGCTTATTTACAAGCGCATCACATTGAAGTCGAACCGATTCGCATCGATCCGATAACGGGGAAAAAGTTCACATTCTTTCAAGATCCAGATCAATTACCAATTGAGTTGTATGAAAGGGGATAGATGGGGAAAAACTCCCCATCACTTCATTTGATATAAAGCATCTTCCACAAGCGACATAACGGCTTGTTCAAGTTCGGCCAACAGCGCATCACTTTCTTGTTGTGACTTGCCTTTTACGCCAAAATAAAATTTCGCTTTCGGCTCTGTGCCTGACGGGCGAACACAAAACCATGAACCATTGGCTAGTTCATATTTCAACACGTTCGATCGTGGCAAACGAAGCGGTTGCTCTATACCGTTTTCCCATCTTTTACTAACTGCGTAATCTTCCACCGCAACAACCTCTACACCTGCGATTTGACGTAACGGTTGGCTACGAAACGAGGACATGATGTGAGCGATTCGCTCTGCTCCTTCTTTTCCTTTTAACGTCAACGAACGCAAAGATTCTTTATAGTAGCCATACTTTCCAAAAATACCCATTAGTCCGTCATATAACGTTTTGCCTTGCGCTTTATAATACGCTGCTACTTCTGCCGCAAAAATTGCCGACTGAACCGCGTCTTTATCGCGAACAAAATCACCGATTAAATAACCGTAACTTTCTTCATAACCAAATTGGAACGTGTATTCTTTCGTTCGCTCAAATTCACCAATTTTTTCACCGATGAACTTAAAGCCAGTTAACGTATCGATCGTTTCCAATCCATAATGCGCCGCAATTGCCCGACCGATTTCTGATGTCACGATCGTTTTCAATA
>NZ_DAITON010000193.1:0-3086 GCF_036834105.1 Anoxybacillus sp.
ATGCTTGCATCGGAAGCGTTGCGGACGATCGCGATCGCATATCGGCCGCTTTCACCTACAGAAAAGGTGAACGATGAAACGAAAGCAGAGAGCGATTTAACGTTTGTCGGCTTACAAGGAATGATCGATCCGCCGCGAAAAGAAGTGAAACAAGCGATTGCGGAATGTAAAAAAGCGGGCATTAAAACGGTGATGATTACAGGCGACCACATTTTAACCGCGAAAGCGATCGCCCAGCAGCTTCACATGTTGCCGCCAAATGGAAAAGTGATGGACGGCAAAACGTTATCGACGTTGTCTGTCGATGAACTAGAAGACGTCGTTGAAGATGTGTACGTCTTTGCTCGCGTATCACCAGAACATAAATTAAAAATTGTGCAAGCGTTGCAAAAACGAGGGCATATCGTCGCGATGACAGGCGATGGTGTTAACGATGCCCCGGCAATTAAAACAGCGAACATCGGCATCACGATGGGCGTGACCGGAACGGACGTATCAAAAGAAGTAGCATCGCTCGTGCTGTTAGATGATAACTTCGCGACGATTAAAGCAGCGATTGAAGAAGGGCGAAACATTTATGAAAATATTCGTAAATTTATTCGCTACTTGCTTGCATCAAACGTCGGTGAAATTTTAGTTATGTTGTTTGCGATGATTTTAGCGCTTCCCCTTCCGCTCGTTCCGATTCAAATTTTATGGGTCAATCTCGTGACCGATGGGCTGCCGGCGATGGCGCTCGGCTTAGATCCTGCGGAAGATAACGTCATGAAACGACCGCCGCGCCATCCGAAAGAGGGCGTCTTTGCGCGCGGGCTCGGTTGGAAAATTGTTAGCCGTGGGTTTTTAATCGGCATCGTGACACTTCTTGCTTTTCTCGTCGTGCATACGCGTCATCCTGAAGATTTGACGTATGCGCAAACCGTCGCCTTCGCGACGCTTGTACTTGCCCAACTTATTCACGTTTTCGATTGCCGAAGCGAACGGTCCGTGTTTCACCGCAATCCGTTTGAAAATATGTATTTAGTGTTCGCCGTGTTGTCGTCGCTGTTGTTGTTGCTTATTGTCATTTATTATCCACCGCTTCAGCCGATTTTCCATACCGTTTCGCTCCCGCTAACGGATTGGTTGCTTATTGTTGGGTTATCGTCCATTCCAACATTTTTATTGGCCGGCTCATTATTTGCGCGCAGACGTGCATGAAATGTTTTCGCTATATAGTGATATATGCTATAATAGGGGAAGGTAATGGAGCTCATCTATTACCTTCTTTTATTTCATATGTACGATGGATGTGAGAATATGATCGTCAGCATGACAGGGTTTGGTCGGGCAAAAAAAGAAAATGAAAACATAAGCGTCACGGTGGAAATGAAATCGGTTAACCACCGTTTTTGCGAAATTTCGATCCGCATGCCTAGACAGTGGATGATGTTTGAAGATAAAATAAAAAGAGTCATTACAGAACATATTGCACGTGGACGTATTGAAGTATTGATTACCATCGAAGGAGAACAACTTGTTGAACGGACCGTTCATGTCGATTGGCAACTTGTCGATGCGTATTATCGTCTGCTGACCGATGTGCGCAGTCGGTTTCACTTGACGGACGATGTATCGCTTCGAGATGTTGTACATATGCTATCAGGTGCGGTCGAAATGACAGAGCAACCGCTCGAAAACGATACGCTTCTCTCTTTGCTTTTACAAGCGACAAAAGAAGCGGTCGAACAGCTGAAGCATATGCGCGAACGGGAAGGAAAAGCGCTTTTAGCCGATCTGCTTGCGCAACTTGAAACGATTGAACAAGGTGCCCGTCGCATTGAACAGCTCGCGCCAACGGTCGTCGCTTCTTATCGCGATCGCATACATAAACGAATGCAAGAATTTGTGCAAGGTGTTGTAGATGAGCAACGGCTGTTGATGGAAGTCGCTTTGTTTGCGGAAAAAGTCGATATTCATGAAGAATTAAAACGCATATATAGCCATATTGAACAGTTTCGTCGCATCGTCTCACAAGGTGGGGCTGTCGGGCGCAAGCTTGACTTTCTCGTCCAAGAACTGAATCGCGAAATGAATACGATCGGTTCGAAAGCGAATGACCGCCATATTGCTTCGGAAGTCGTTGAAATGAAAAGCGCCCTTGAAAAAATTAAAGAACAAGTGCAAAATGTGGAGTAGTTTGTTTATGATAGAAGGGTAGGGATAAACGTGAAAGAACGAGGATTATTAATCGTTTTATCGGGACCGTCTGGCGTTGGGAAAGGAACGGTACGAAAAGCGTTATTTTCGCAGCCAGATATTCAATTGCAATATTCCATTTCCGTCACAACGCGCCAGCCGCGCGAAGGCGAAGTGGACGGTGTCGATTACTTTTTCAAAACGCGCGAACAGTTTGAACACATGATTCGCAACAATGAGTTGCTAGAATGGGCAGAATATGTTGGCAATTATTACGGTACGCCAATTGAGTACGTAGAAAAGACGTTACAAGAAGGAAAAGACGTCTTTTTAGAAATTGAAGTGCAAGGAGCGATGCAAGTTCGCAAAGTGTTCCCAGAGGCGCTCTTTATTTTCTTAGCCCCGCCAAGTTTAAGCGAATTGCGAAAGCGAATTGAGACGCGCGGAACGGAATCAGAAGAGCTTATTCGCGATCGTTTAAAGGCGGCAAAAGAAGAATTAGAAATGATGGATGCGTACGATTACGTCGTCGAAAACGACAAAGTCGAGCTTGCTTGTGAACGCATTAAAGCAATTGTCGTGGCAGAACATTGCCGGCGTGAACGCGTCGCACAACGATATAAAAAGATGTTGGAGGCTGAGTGACATGTTATATCCTTCGATTGATTTACTTATGACGAAACTAGATTCCAAATATACGCTCGTAACGGTTGCGGCAAAACGCGCGCGCCAACTGCAAGTAAAAAATGATTTAACGATTGAAAAACCTGTATCGAAAAAGTTTGTTGGCAAGGCGCTAGAAGAAATTGCGGCAGGTCATATTGAAGTCGTTAGCGAAGAAGAAGCAACGCAATAAACAATTTACGACAACCTAGTTTTAGGTTGTTATTTTTTTACAAATACCGTAT
>NZ_DAITON010000194.1:0-3036 GCF_036834105.1 Anoxybacillus sp.
CGGTTTATCCGAAAGCCGATGTGCAGCGTTGTGTCGTTCACAAAGTACGTAATACCTTACATCGTGTTCGGAAAAAAGATCAATTTGAAGTGGCAGAGGATCTCAAACTGATTTATCGCGCACCGAATAAGGAGATAGCGTTACAGATGTTTCAACAGTTTGAGTCGAAATGGTCCAGCAAGTACCCGAGAGAAGTTCAATCTTGGGCCAATGAGTTGGATGTCCTCCTTACATTTATGGATTATCCAAGCAGTATTCGAAGTGTGATTTACACGACGAATGCCATCGAACGAACGATCAAGGAGATTCGGAAACGCCTAAAGCCGATGAACAGTTTGAGCAGTTTAGAAGCCGCTGAAAAAGTCGTGTATTTGACCATTCAAGATTTTAATGAGAAATGGGCAGGGCGAAAGTTACGAGGATTTGCCGAAGCGCATGAAGCCCTTCAACGAATGTTTGAAGAACGTTATTGTTAACCAAATATTGTAAATAAACAAAATAAGGGGATTCTCCCTTTCCACACAAGAGACTGAATATTCAGTCTCTTGTGTGGAGGAAATATCCCCCTCTATTCTAAATCCATTTCAGAGATACCCTACCCCATTTACATTACACAAAATTCTTGACGGTACCCCCCCAAACACCCAAAATAAGGTATTGCAATAAAATATTGCAAACCTCTACTTTTATTTTATAAAAAATTATTATATTGTCAATATTATATTAAATTTTTAATAATTGAAAATTTCTGTTTATAAGTTATAATAAGTATAGAATAGAAATTTATTCTATCATTTAGCTTGAAAATACCGTTAAAATCATTCATTCAATCCTATTCACTATATCTTCTAGTTCGTGACGACATTACTAAGGATTGAACTGTTACTTCAAATAACCGTGTTCTCAGTAAATTTGTTCTATGAAAGAGTATCATTTTTCACTGTTGTTCAAACTTTAAATTAGAGTGATAACATAATTGTCATTCGCTGCAAAGCATATACTGTTCTTGCGCGACAAACATGTTCAATAAATTAAAATAAATTAAAATAAATTATTTTAACTTAATTTAATATATTTACTGAGGAGGAATATACATGAACTTTACTTTCTTAGAAATTGATCATGTTCAAGTTGCTGCTCCTAAAGGTTGTGAAGAAAAAGCACGCGAGTTTTACGGAAAAATTTTAGGAATGAAAGAGATCCCAAAACCTGAGAACTTACAAAAGCGAGGTGGAGTATGGTTTCAATGTGGGAGTCATCAGCTACATATTGGTGTACAAGATGATTTTCAACCTGCTAAAAAAGCACACCCAGCCTTTCATGTAAAAAATCTTGCTGTATTGCGTGACCACTTAATTGAGAAGGGGATTGCAGTAAAGGAAGATGAACCGCTAGAAGGAGCAAATCGTTTTTATGCCAATGATCCTTTTGGCAACAGACTCGAATTTTTAGAGTGGATTAAATAATAACTGTACTTGAGCAAATTAAGCACCACGTCGCTAATGATAGGATATACAAAACTTCCTAATAACGAAATAAGAAACAAAGAAAATGAAATAATAACCATTTTATTACTTTTCAATTCTCTTCGCTTATTACAATAAAAAGCTCCTAAGCATATAGAACTTAGGAGCTTCCTGCATTTTTATACAATTCCTCCATAACGATATCTTCCAAGGACCTCGCTGTTAAAGACTATACGATATGCTCCCTCTTCGTCACCTAGCTTCTTTGCTAGGTCAGTAGCCATTCTTTTAATAAGAAGGTCATTTTGTGCGAGTTTTTTCATTTTGATGGTGTTGCAAAACTAGAGTAAAAACTCGAAGTTATGCATAAGGATACAACATAACACATGCAGTAAATATCGATGAAATCCATACCATCGAGGCTGTTCCACCCCGTCACTTTTTAACTCATTAAATACCCGTTCAATCTCGCGGCGAAGCCCAAACAGCCATTGGCCAAATCTTGTTTTCAAAAAGACAGAAAGAACCCGACCATAGGCATCTTTCCGTTCCACACTATTGCGGCGGTTGATGGGGGAAAGAAATAAGATTCCTGCTTGTTCGGCAGTTTGTCGAACCTTTTCACTGTCGTATGCGGCATCGCCTAATACCAACTCAATATCCCACTGCTGTAAAGAAACCAGCAGCTCTGGCGCCACTGCCGCATCCTTCCGATTCGCTGTGGTCAATGTAAATTAGCACATTATTTCAGAATCCCTTTTTCAAATTATTTCAGGCGGATTCGGAAATAATGTGCAAAATTTTTGCGGATTGTTCCGGATTTTGCACATTCTTTCGGAACGTTTGCACGCTCTTTCAGATGAAGATTTCCAGCGCGCCTGATGGACCTATGGAAAAGAGAAAGCACAAAAGAGGCCGATTCGGCCCCTTTCGTGCTAATACCCCATTTCCTCTGCGGCCATGCGCACCATTTCTTCGTCAATGACGTCCTTTTTCAGCTGATACCCGTATAACAGGCACGTCGTGGCCAACGTGTTGATCACCCGAGGCCATCCCCGCGACTGCAGGGCAATCGCCTCTAACGCCGATGGGGTGAAGATCGGATGCTTCGCCCCGGCCTGTTTCATCCGATGCTTGATGTAGCCCGCCACCTCTTCCTTCTCCAGCGGCCCCATCCGGTATCGCATGATGATCCGCTGGTCGAGAGGGCGGTGCTGATTGAGCCGCAGCTTCCCCTGTAAATGGGGCAGCCCGGCCAAAATCAAGACAAATGGGTTGGTCGAATCCATCTCAAAGTTGAACAAGATCGCGATGTCCTGTAAAAATGCATCCTTCGCTAAATGCATCTCGTCCAAAATGAACACCGGCGTGATCCGCCGTTCATGATACAATCGCTCGATCGCCTGCTGGATTTGGCGGAAGAGGTCTACCTTGCGGTACTTCGGTTCCTCTCCTAATCCCAAGGCCAGTCCACGGTAAAAATCCATCACGCCTCCGGTCGATAACGGGAAGTAGACCACATGATACAACGAAGGGGACAACGATTCCTTCCACGCCCGAAGGACGAACG
>NZ_DAITON010000195.1:0-2974 GCF_036834105.1 Anoxybacillus sp.
CCTGTTTGTCTTTTAGGGATGGAAATTAATGTAATGAAAAATGCTCATCTACAGTCATTAATTTGTTTAAAACGGTCGACGTCAATATACAACACGGCAAGCGAATGACGTTGTTGCTTCGCTTGTTGAAGCGCTTCTTCTAACGATTGAATAAAGGCGCGTCGATTCGGAAGGCCTGTTAAAAAGTCGTGATTTGCCGCATAAGTCAACTGTTCATTTACTCGTTGTAGTTCGCTTGTGCGCATGTCTACTTTTTTCTCAAGCTCATGATTTAACGTTTGCAAACATTGAACGAGTTGTCTATTTTCATGCAATGTGAGCCATTGACGAATGACAACAAAACAGACGGCGACAACAACTCCAGCGATGACAATGTGATCAGACGGAAAACGGAAAAAGACATAAAAAAGAGGAACAAGGCTAGCATAAGGAAAAAATATTTTTACATTTGCTTTCCGTCCTGTCGTTGCTGGCATTTGCATGGCTATGTCTCCTTCTTTGGCATACATACCAGATAAACCGATAAAAAGTAAACTTATTCCCCACAGTAGATCAAGCCAAGAATTAGAAACAAACTCAAACTGCATCATTTGAATCAAATACATCGTATCAGCGAAAACAAACAAACCGATTCCGAATAAGTTCAATATCCATATGCGGTTTAAACGTGTTGAAAAAATAACGAGGAGGAGAAAAAAAGTAATCGCTAAGTCCAGAAGTGGATAACTGAGCAATACGAGTACATACGCGATCGACACTTGTGAATGAAAGAGAGGCTGCACGACGTACAACCAGCTATATATTGCGAGCATCGTTGTCACAATGAGTGTATCAAATAAAGCTTGCCACATCTTCCATTGCTTTTGTACGAACATCATCATATAACAAAGTGACAAAATATACAAAAAACAATTCCCTAAATAAAATACGTCGGGCCAACTTGGGAATGGAGGCTCAGCATCATATACAATCTCATAAAAGCGATACATGCTTTCTGCGATGACATAACAAATCATGCTGACGGTTAACATTCCCCAAAATGTGCTTTCCTTCGTGCGAATGCGACGGTGCGCTTTCCATAGCCAGATGGTTGCTAGAAGTGCTCCACCAATGGAAAGAAATGCGCTACTCATCATCCGCACCGAAGGATGAGTGAAAAATGATAATGAGCTATAGTAAGCAATTGTATATGCGATGATAATACCAAAAGCAAGGCGATTCATCACGCTCCCCCTTTCTTGTCTCATCATATGCCGAAAGAAGAAGAAAAAAATAGGATGAAGAACTATTCCCATTAAAAATGGGTTTTTTATTTTTTTGTTGTTTATTTAGAACAATGTTTTATAAGTTTGCAGAGCATTATTGTTCGTCAACTTTCATAGAACGAAATATAATGTGTATATGAAGACGCAAAGGAGTGAGTTTTTATGTTTTTTTCTAAACGGAAGCAAGCACTTTTACCTTTTCACTTAGATGAGCGAGTTGCCTTCGTACATACAGCGGATGATATAAAAGAGCGATTACGCTACATGGGGGTGACAGAAGGGCATTTACAACTATTGCGCGAAGTGAAGCCGCTCGTAATGGAGCATATCGATGAGGTGATTGACGATGTGCTTAATCATTTGTATTCGTTCCCTCTATTACAATCGATCGCAAGCTCCAAAACGACGCGAGAACGTTTGAAACACGTTTTTATCCAATATATTGATTCTTTACTTTCTGCGACAATTAATGATGATTACATCGCTTTTCGTAAACGGCTAGGCAGCAATCATCATGAGCGTGGCTTACCGATCGAATGGATGATTGCGACGTATGAAGCAATTGCAACAGCGCTTATTCCGCGACTATTGCCATATGCGCAGCAACAAGGACAGATGGATAAATGGACACATATGCTCGTCGCCCTTTTTCATCTTATTAATTTCGATTCGCAAATCATTATGAGTGCCTACATGGATGATCGAATGAACGAGCTAGAACAATTAAATCAAAAACAAGCCACGATCCATTCACGGTTGCACGATATGGGGCAACAGCTTGCTGCTTCGATTGAGCAAACAGAAGCGGGGTTAAGTGAAGCAGAAGAAAAGGCGAAACATGTACGAACACAAACAGAAATGACAGAACGAAGTAGCCAAAACTTGTCCGCTCTCATGAACACAACAGAACATCAAGTCGAGCAAACGCGCAAAACGTTTGATGAAGTAGTCAATAAAGTGAACGATGTGCTCTCTATCTTAAAAAATTTGTCAAATTCATCAGACATGATTCGAAATACATCTTCACAAATTCAAGCGATTGCTGATCAAACGAACTTACTTGCTTTAAATGCCGCGATTGAAGCAGCACGAGCGGGAGAAGCAGGAAAAGGTTTTGCTGTCGTAGCGGATGAAGTTCGTAAGCTAGCGGAATATACAAAACAAATGAGTACAGACATTATTGAAGGAATCGAAACGAATTATCGACAAGTCGAGTCACTTGTACAAAAAATGAACGGGATGAGCGATATCGCAAAAGAAGCAGCTAGTCAAATGGAGCAAACAAAAGGGACGATGGTCGCTTCGAAAATGGAGCTCGACCACCATATTGACCTGTTTAGGGAAAGCCAGCGACAAATTGATTATATTTTACGCTCTATTGAAGACATTCATCGCGTCATGAAGCACTTATCTTCCTTATCTACCGAATTAGTAGAACAGGCCGAATCATAATCAAGCGGTTTTCGACTAAGAAAACCGCTTGATTATTCGTGCGATGTTGCGTGCTTTCGTATATAAAAGCGTTGTTGCTGAACGCATACATTGTTCTAACGTCATCGGCTTTGTCGCAATCGCATCACAGCTGACGAAATATGTATATAGCTTGTCAAAGCCGTCACCGAGACTTCCTGACAGCAAAAAAGGCAGGAACGTGATATTCGTTCGCTAACTGTGCGACTTGAACTACCGCTAGGCTAAAGCCATAGCGG
>NZ_DAITON010000196.1:0-2924 GCF_036834105.1 Anoxybacillus sp.
AAAGCTTGTTATCGCTATCGCTAAAACGCCGTATCAAGTGATCGAATATCCGCTCCTTGAAGTGACGATTCGTTACGTCGGTGGTGGACGTGAAGTGAAATATTTAGCGCTCAATGAATGTACTGTAAAAAGTGTAAGCGGGACGCTCGTGATGGATGTCGAAATTCGCGGCAATTTATTTGAAACGTTTCGCGGGGATGGGCTATGCATTTCTACTCCTTCAGGAAGCACCGCATACAATAAGGCGCTCGGCGGTGCGATTTTACATCCATCGTTAGAGGCCATTCAAGTCGCGGAAATGGCGTCGATTAACAATCGCGTCTTCCGCACGATCGGCTCGCCGCTCGTTTTGCCGAAGCATCATACGTGCATGTTAAAGCCGGTCAACAACGTTGATTTTCAAATTACGATCGACCATTTATCGTTATTGCATAAAGATGTAAAATCGATTCAATGCCGCGTCGCTGATGAAAAAATTCGCTTTGCCCGCTTCCGTCCGTTTCCATTTTGGAAGCGTGTGCGCGAATCATTTATCCAGTAGAAAGGGATTCGTATGTTTCAACTTCGTTGGATTGTGACAAAGCAACAAGATGGAATAGCTGTAAGGGAGTTTTTAAAAGAAAAGCATATTTCGAAAACAGCGTTGACAGACATTAAGTTTAAAGGGGGAAATATCGAAGTAAACGGTCAGCGTGTCACCGTTCGCTACGTGCTAAAAGAGGGGGATGAAGTGTGCGTATCGTTTCCGCCTGAACAAAAAAGTGAAAGTATGATCGCAGAACCGATTCCGCTTTCGATTGTGTATGAAGACGATGACGTTGTCGTCATCAATAAACCGCCCGGTATGTCAACGATTCCGTCCCGTGAACATCCGCGCGGCACGTTAGCGAACGCCCTGTTGTTTCATTATGAACAGCAAAACTTGCAAACGACTGTGCATGTCGTCACAAGATTAGACCGTGATACGTCCGGGCTTGTGCTTGTCGCCAAGCATCGCCACGTGCATCATATATTGAGCGAACAACAAAAACAAGGGCGAATAAAGCGTCGGTATGAAGCGATTTGCCACGGATACGTCACCCCGTCTGTCGGGACAATTGATGCTCCTATTGCGAGAAAAAGCGACAGCATCATCGAACGGGAAGTGCGAGCGGACGGTCAGCGTGCGGTGACGCATTATGAAGTGTTGCAATATAAAAACGATATGACGCACGTGTCGATTCAATTAGAAACGGGACGGACGCATCAAATTCGCGTCCATTTTTCGTACATTGGCCATCCGCTCGTTGGCGATGATTTGTACGGCGGCTTGCGCGAGCGCATGCAAAGGCAAGCGTTGCATAGCTGTGAGTTGACGTTTGTTCATCCTTTTCTTGAAAAAACGATGACGTTTTACGCGCCGCTTCCAGACGATATGGCGAGCTTGCTTTAGTCAAATGAACGAAATTTTTCAGCGACATATGGCATCGTCGATGAGACAGAGACCGTTTCCATTTCTGGATAGCGAAGCGCTGTGAGCTGTCCACCGAATACGCAGCCGGTGTCGATGTTGACGGTGTTGTTGAGCCAGCGCGGTTTTTTCACAGGTGTATGCCCATATACGATAAGCGCGTCGCCGCGGTAATGTTTTGCCCAATCGCGTCGAACGGGGGAGCCGTCTGGATGTTTTTCACCTGTAATGTCGCCGTATAGAACGAACGTTTTTACTTTTTGATGGAATTTTCCGATGTAATCTGCGCGAATGCCAGCATGGGCAACGATTAGTTTTCCACCATCTAAGACGGCGTAAAGGGGCGCGTGTTCGTACAGTGTCATAAACTGCGTACGAAGGCGCGCTTTCGTTTTCTCATCTGCTTGTTCCCACTCCGCCACCGTCGTTTCAAGCCCGTGCGTCATTTGTACGTTTCGACCGAGAAAAAAACGATACAGCTTGTCGCAATGGTTGCCCGGAACGTACACCGCTTTATTTTGTTGAACGAGCGCAATGACGGTGTCAATCACTCGTAATGACTGCGGACCGCGATCGGCTAAATCGCCGACGAACGCAAGCTTTCGTCCGTTCGGATGGATCGGTATATCACCTTCCCAAACGTAACCGAGCTTTTCCGTTAATTGAACGAATTCATAAAAACAGCCGTGAATATCGCCGATAATGTCGTACATCATTTGTTGACCTTCCTTATAAAGATATTTGTTATTCATTATGCACAAAAAAATCCCCAGAGCAACATGCACTGGAGAATCATTTGATTTGCTTCCAAAAAATTTCAGGGTTGTATTCTGTAAGGGTCATCTTGTCGTTGTAAATACCTACTTCAATCAGTCGATTATCTTTACTGAATATATAGCGATTTTCGCCTAACTTTTTTATTGCTTCTTCATCTTTCCATCCTTCATTTATAATCGTTTGATAGAAAGGATGGGACGGTATAAAGTCAGACATAGGCTCTTCTAACTGGAAGAAAGCTTGACTGATAAAAACAGGATGCACCTTGCCTTTATCGCTATCTATTTTTATGACTTTTGCCCCTTCAGGAATGGGAAACCCATTGTACATTGGGATGTCTTTATGACTACATCCTATAAAGAAAGCTAACAACGTGAACAACAACATATATTTTTTCAATGTTTTTTCCCCGCTTTAAATTTGTTTAATTCGAATACCAGTAATCATTTGTTTGAATAAAATAATGTTTTGTTGACGAATTAACTGATTTCCATGGACGATTATAGTCGCTTGGCGTATGTTGAGCAGTTAACGGTTCGCCATTGCTATCATAGTTTACTACGATGGAAAGATGATCAAAATAGCCATCATTGTTAAAATCGTATCCAACAAGGCTACCAATTTTTAAGTCTTTTACGTTACTTACTGTAGATGAGCATTTTTCATTACATTAATTTCCATCCCCAAAAGACAAACA
>NZ_DAITON010000197.1:0-2921 GCF_036834105.1 Anoxybacillus sp.
CCCTTCGATACATGAAAGGCATCACACCGTGTGCGATGCCCATTTGTTTTCATTATATGAATAGCTTGTACCGTTCATAACTACTTGAAGATGTATTTATTTTACACCGAACGTACAACTTTCTCAACCAATACGTAAAAGCACAGCTCATTCGCTGTGCTTACCGTTAAAACGGAATATATTTTAATGGGTCGACTGCGTTAGACTTTGATGCATTCCAAGGTCCGCGATGCAATTCAAAATGTAAGTGCGCGCCAAATGAGCGACCTGTATTGCCCATATAGCCGATCATTTGTCCTTTACTTACGTTTTGTCCTTCACCAACAAGGCGGGACTCAAGATGGGCATATACTGTCGTGTACACTTGTCCATCAATATAGTGCATGATAAAAATGACGTTTCCGTAACTCGAGGAATAGTATGAGCGGTAAACATAACCGTCAGCTGCCGCAACGACAGGCACACTAGCCCCGCGTTTTCCAATGTCGATTCCGTAGTGGAATTCACCCCACCGCGGTCCAAATGTTGATGTAATTGGACCGTTTGCTGGGCGCATGAACGCACCGTCTGACACAGGAGGCAAACTGCCACCGCTCTCTGACGATGATCCGCGGCTTGATAATGCTCGTTTCCGTGCTTCTTCCTGTTCTTTTTGGCGACGAATCATCTCTTGTAATTGGTTTTTCATAGCTGCTTCTTGCTTCTCAAGCAGCTCTTTTTCTTCCTCTAAAGCGAGTTGCTTTTCCTCTTCGTGCTTTTGCTGCTCTTTCA
The DNA here is from genome assembly GCF_036834105.1 of Anoxybacillus sp. Classification (NCBI taxonomy): domain Bacteria; kingdom Bacillati; phylum Bacillota; class Bacilli; order Caryophanales; family Anoxybacillaceae; genus Anoxybacillus; species Anoxybacillus sp. Next base: position 772 of record NZ_DAITON010000197.1, read on the forward strand.
ATTGCGCCATCAGTTTTTCTTTCGCCGCAATTTGTTCGTTTAACGTTTGTTTTAACTTTTGTAGCTCATTTAGCTGCTCTTGCAGGCGAACTAAGCTGTCGTTTAGCTCTTCCTCTTTTGCTTCTTTTAACGCTTTATCTGCTTCTTGCTCTTTAATGATTTGACGGTCTGCTTCGAAAATGGTCGCAACCGCGCTCATTCGGTCGATAAAATCGCTGAAACTTTTCGCTCCAAGCAACACGTCCAAATAACTGACAACTCCTCCGCTTTCTTGCAGCGAGCGCGCCCGCTCTTTCAACAACTCATTGCGTTGCTCAATGCGGGCTGTTACTTCCTCGATTTCTTTGCGAAGCGCGATAATTTGCTGTTTCGTTTCTTCAATATTTTGTTGTTTCGCACGAATGTTAGCACTTGTCTCTTCGACAGCTAAATCGAGCTTTTTAATTTCCGCATCGATCTTTTGCTGTTCCGCTTTTAGCCGTTCAATTTCTTGTTGCGACTGTTCAATTTTATTTTCAATCGTTGACTGCTTTTGTTGTACATTTTTTATTTCTTCTTTTTTCTGTTGAATATCACGTTTCGTCACCGCATACGCAGGCGCAGCTACGCTTGAAACAAGCAGCATCACAGCGACAACAATCGTTCCCCATCTTTTTTGCACCGTAAACCCCTCTCTCTTTCTATACTTTCAAAAATCGTCTGACAGACATCAAGCTTCCCCACATGCCGATGCATGCTCCTAATAAAACGAGCACTGCCGCCAATTGCCATGCAAACGGATAAAAAGGAAGAAGTTGAAAAAACGTATCTTTTAATTTTGGGTACAGTAAATCAAATACGTACGAATAAGCGGATAGAACGATCGCAATTGGCACAACTGAACCTAATACACCGAGCCATAGCCCTTCAAGGAAAAACGGCCAGCGAATAAATCCGTTAGTCGCCCCTACTAATCTCATAATCTCAATTTCACGACGACGGGCAAAAATTGTAATTTTAATCGTATTTGAGATGAGAAACATCGCCGTAAATAATAATCCGACAATGAGCGCCAATCCGACGTTGCGAATCGTCGTCGTTGCCGCAAATAGCTTTTCAATTTGTCCTTTTCCGTATTTGACTTTACCGACAGAAGGCAAAGCTTCAATTTGTTTTGCGATTTTTTCCGTATCAAGCGGATTTTTTGCTTTCACAATAAATACATCGCTTAACGGATTATCTTGCTCAAACAAACGAAACGACTGCCCATCTTCCCCAAAACTGTCAATTAATTTTTGAAGCTCTTCATCTTTTGATGAGTACGTCACTTTTTCTACACCAGAAAGAGCTTCCAGCTTCGCCCGTAGCACATCTTTATCCGCATCTGTTGCGCTCAAATCGACATGCACGCGAATTTCGACATCGCGCTCAATTTGCTTCGTTATATGTTGGATATTGAGCATGATGACGAGAAACACGCCGACAAGCAACAGCGTTACAGTGACAGCACTAATGGACGCAAACGTCATCCAACCGTTTCGTCCGAGACTTTTAAAACTTTCACGAAAATGGCGGCGAAGGGTGTTAAGCCTCATAACCGTATTCCCCCTTCACTTCATCGCGCACAATTTTGCCGCGTTCAATCGCAATGACACGCCTGCGAATCGTGTTGACGATTTCGCGGTTATGCGTCGCCATCACAATGGTCGTCCCACGATCGTTAATGCGCTCGAAGATGTCCATAATTTCCCAAGATGTATCTGGATCTAAATTTCCCGTCGGTTCATCGGCAATGACAATCGCTGGATTGTTGACGATTGAACGGGCAATCGACACTCGCTGTTGCTCTCCTCCGGACAATTCATTAGGGTAAAAGCGCGCTTTATGTTTGAGCCGTACTAAATCGAGCACTTCCATGACGCGCTTGCGAATGTTTTTCGGCGATTCCTCAATAACTTCCAAAGCAAACGCTACATTTTCATATACCGTTAACTTCGGAAGCAATTTAAAATCTTGAAATACGATACCGATGTTTCGGCGCAACAAAGGGACTTTGCTATCTTTTATATTCGCCAAGTTCACGCCATTAATCATAATTTTGCCGCTTGTCGGCTTCTCTTCGCGATACATCATTTTAATAAACGTCGATTTCCCAGCGCCGCTCGGACCGA
>NZ_DAITON010000198.1:0-1475 GCF_036834105.1 Anoxybacillus sp.
CGCGCATTAAACGACCGGTAAACGGATCGACGATAACGATTTTTCCATCTTCGACAACGTAATCGACGTCGCGCTGCATCACAACGTGGGCGCGCAACGCTTGGTTAATATGATGGTTTAACGTCACATGTTTTAAATCGAATAAGTTATCGATTCCAAACGCCCGCTCTGCTTTGTTCATTCCTTCTTCCGTGAGCTGCACGCTTTTCGTTTTTTCATCGTACGTATAATCGACATCCCGTTTTAATGTGCGAACGAACGCATTCGCTTGAATGTATAATTTTGTAGACTTTTGCGCTGTACCTGAAATAATGAGCGGTGTACGCGCTTCATCAATTAAAATCGAGTCCACTTCGTCAATAATCGCATAATGAAGCGGACGTTGTACCATATGTTCTTTATATAACACCATGTTATCGCGCAAATAATCGAAACCGAATTCGTTATTCGTTCCGTACGTAATATCGGCGTTGTAAGCCGCTTGTTTTTCTTCGCGCGACATATTGCTTAAATTTAGTCCGACAGATAAGCCTAAAAACTGATACAATCTGCCCATTTCGTTCGCGTCGCGGCTAGCTAAGTACTCGTTTACCGTCACGACATGGACGCCTTTTCCTGTTAATGCATTTAAATAGACAGGCATCGTTGCGGTTAACGTTTTTCCTTCCCCAGTCTTCATTTCAGCGATGTTGCCTTCATGAAGCGCGATGCCTCCCATTAATTGCACTTTATACGGATACATGCCAAGCACGCGCTTTGCTGCTTCGCGAACAACCGCAAACGCTTCAACAAGCAAATCATCAAGCGTTTCTCCTTTTTCAAGACGAGCTTTAAATTGCTCTGTTTTTTGACGCAATTCGTCATCAGAAAGCTGCGCCATTTGCGGACCGAGCGCATCAATTTCATTCGCGATTTTTTCTAATCGCGCAATTTGTCGTTTATTCGGATCAAACACTTTTTTTAACATTCCAAGCATACAAAAACGCCCCTTGCTTATATAGTCGCTAATTACCATCATATCACTTACAAGAAAAGGTGACAACTCATACGGAAAAGGGGATGGGAAAAAAGAAAAAACCAGCTTCTTCGCTGGATTACACTTGCGATTGTAGTTGCTCGATAGAGGCTTCGACTCTGAGTAAGCGTTTGTTGAGGGCGTAAATTTCAAATCCTTTTTCGTCGATCTTTTTATAAATGTTTTGCAGTAATGTGCGCACATCGTCGGCTAGTTGAATTTCTAAACGTTGCACTGTTTCTTTTACGTCGCTTAGCTGTGTTTCAACATGCTCGAGACGTTTCTTGACATCGCACATCTCTTCCTCCAGGCGACTGATGCGCTCATTTGTTTCTTTCATTTCTTGTTCAAGCGCATCTAACCGACTTTCCATATTAGCAAACCGCTCGTCAATCTGCGCAAACCGTTTATCAATCTGGGCAAATCTTTCATCAATTTGCGCAAATCTTTCGTCGATCTG
>NZ_DAITON010000198.1:1575-2903 GCF_036834105.1 Anoxybacillus sp.
TCGATCTGGGCAAAGCGCTCATCAATTTGCGCAAATCTTTCGCGCACTTCTTGTTGAAATTGCAAAAAATGACTCTCAATACTCGTCAACTTCCCTAAAATTTCACGTAAGATTGCTTCCACCTTTTTTCACCCCCTTTCACATTATACCACCCTCTGTCTTATGTCGACAGAGGGCGGTAGGATTAGTTCGCTTCAATTAAGCCATATTTGCCGTCTTTTCGTTTGTAAACGACGTTTGTGCGGTTTGTTTCCGCATTAATAAAGACGTAAAAGTTATGGCCAAGCATATTCATTTGTAAAATCGCTTCTTCACTATCCATCGGTTTTAAGCTAAAACGCTTCGTACGTACAACTTCAAATTCTTCTTCCTCATGCTCTTCTGTTGCGACAGGAGCAGTTGTTGTAAGCGTCACACCGTTTACTTCTTTTTCACGCATTTTTCGATTCACTTTCGTTTTATGTTTACGAATTTGGCGTTCGAGTTTATCGACAACCAAATCGATTGCCGCATACATATCGTCGTGGCGCTCTTCCGCACGCAATACAATTTGTGGCATTGGGATCGTTACTTCAATTTTCGATTGTTTATCGTTATATACTTTTAAGTTAACGTGAACAGTAACTCCTTCCGTTGATTCAAAATAACGTTCTAACTTCCCAATTTTTTTCTCGACATATTCTCGAATCGCTTGTGTAACCTCGATGTTTTCTCCGCGAATGTTGTATTTCATACGCTGTTCCTCCTTTTATGAAAGGTTGATTACTTATTTCTACAATTCCCTACAAAACTCCTCCTCAATCGTCACATTTTTTGTGAAAAAATGATGAACAAACTGATGGATAATTATGCTATAATTTATAGATGATGAAAAAGCGTTCGTATTTTTCTGCTGAGGTGTGATCGCATGCGCAAAGTGCATATATTTGAAGCAAAAAGTGGCGATGTGCTCGCCGTCGATATTTACGGACCGAACGGTGCCGTTTTGCTTGCTAAAGGAGTCAAACTGACCGACTCATACATTCGCGGATTGCGCGAAAACGGCATTCGTCATATTTATATTCACGACATTTTTACATTTGACATTGAGGAAAAGCCAACGATTAGCCCGGTTGTACGACAACAAGCCGTAAAAAAAGTGTACGAAACGATGACGGAACTCATCGAAGAACAAAAAGCTGTTCAACGCGTATCTTCGCTAGATCTCGGGCAAGAATATCAAAAAATATTTAAAGAAATTTTAGACTACTTATTGAGCAGGGAAAACTTGCTCATTAACTGTAGATGAGCATTTTTTATTACATTAATTTCCATCCCCAAGAGACAAA
>NZ_DAITON010000199.1:0-2884 GCF_036834105.1 Anoxybacillus sp.
ACCAGCTAAAAATTTGCGATAAGACTTTGGTTGGTAAGCCATCGACTTATTTCCTCCTTTTTGTTTCTCTTTCTATTTGTTTTAGCTAAATTTAAGAGATATGTACGTTCTCTCTATGAAACTCTTAAACTTAGCGAGTGAACGACTACAAACTACATTATAATTTTTTCCATGATGAAAGTCAACCATTTTTTCAACGGTTTTTCTTTGTTGGAATAACAAAACTGTTTCATATGTAGTCTTCCACCTATTCACCATTTTACCGAATGTTCGACTTTTTTCAATACCCGATTACGTAACTTTTTGACAAAAAGTTTTGTTACATAACTGTAAAGTTACCATTCTCCTATTTATGATACACTTGGAATCGTATGAATGTGTCGAAATAGTAAGAACAATGGCGGAGTGAGGTGGATGATGTGAGGCGGCTTGTATCAGCGTTGCTTTTCGTTTTTCTCTTTCCTTCATTCGCGTATGCAGATAGTTATGATCGGCTCGTCCCCCTTGCGAAAAAATATGTCGGGGTGCCGTATCAGTTTGGTGGCAGTTCGGAAAAAGGGTTCGATTGTTCCGGATTTACGCGCCATGTGATGGACGGGCTTGGAGTAACGCTACCGCGGACGACTGACGGGCAGTATAAACAAGGACGTGCAGTAAAGAAAGAAGATTTACGCGTTGGCGATCTCGTCTTTTTTGAGACGTATAAGAAAGGGCCGTCACATGCCGGCATTTACATCGGGGATAACCGATTTATTCATGCGAGTTCATCGAGAGGGATCACCGTGACGTCGCTTGACGATTCTTATTATAAGAAACGATACATAGGAGCAAGACGGGTGCTTGCTTATGAAGAAGCGGTTGGACAGTTTCGCGATATCGGAAAAGACTTTTGGGCGAATGAAGAAATTACATCGCTCGGAAAAGAAGAAATTGTGCTCGGTTACGCGAAAAGTTATTTTAAACCTGATGAAATGATGACGCGCGCGGATGCGGCCGGGCTAATCGCAGCGTATTTCGACTTTAATATGAACGATCGGAAAAAAACGTTTCAAGACGTGCCGAGCGACCATTGGGCAGTCGGTGCGATTAACGCCCTTGTCAAAGAAGGCATCGTCGATAAACAGATGACATCGTTCCAGCCGGACGAGCCGTTAACGCGCGAACAGTTAGCGATATGGTTTGCGGAAGCGTGGAAGTTAAAGCGCGGGGCGGATGTTCCGTTTGTCGATGTAAAAGAAACAGATGCGGCGTATGATGCGATTGAAAAGCTTGTCGCATCAGGCATTGCGAACGGATATGAGGACGGCACATTCCGTCCGAAAGATGCGGTGACGCGGGCGCAGTTTGCGGTGTTTTTATATCGTGCGATACATATGAAATAGCGATGAAGGACAAGCCTTCATCGCTATTTTTTTTGCAATGTTCGACTGAGAAAGAGCGCAAATTGTCCGCGTGTGACGATGTCGTTTGGGCGATACGGGTCGTTTATTGTAATGCCGTTGAAATAAAGCGTATGGATCGGAACGTACGCCCAATGGGAAAACGGAACATCGACAAATGTATGATTCACCGTTGGCGTTTCGTACACATCGCCATACACCCTCGTTAAAATCGTTGCCATTTGCGCACGGGTAATGTACGCATTCGGATGCAGCTTGCCGTCGTATCCCGTGAGCAACCCGTACGCTTCGGCGATCGCCATTTCTTTATACCACGCATCTGTCGGCTTTACGTCTTTCGCTTTCACGACATATCCTTCAGGAAGCGTCAGACGCAAATCGCGAATAAGCATGAGTGCAGCATGGCGGCGCAATAGCCGTTCGTTCGGGCGATATGTGCCGTCTGGAAACCCCGAGATGATGCCGCGCTCATACAATAGTCGCGCCGCCATCTGCAATTCTTCCCCGACGACATCTGGAAAAAGCGGAGGCGTCGCCACAAGCGAATCAATCGATCCGTATGAGACGCGAAGCGTTGCCGAACCGCGATTGAACCCTTTTGCCGTCGGTTGTACGACGCGAAAAAGTGCTGTATCGACAAACGTTGAACGAAACAGCCACGACACGCGGCTATGTAACGTTGCGCCGTCGTATGTCGTCTCATTTATTCCTTTCGGTATGCTCCCGATATGCACAGAAGCGTACCGTCCGTCCCCATCTTGCCCGTTTATATATGCTGATGTATCAGCGTACGTGTAAAAACGAAGTGTATATATGTTATTTTTTACCGTATAGTTCGTCAACAAGAGCGAAAGGGGCGGCTGCGGTTCGTACGGTGCGCCAAGCTCGTTTTTCCAATACGTTTGCAGCGCCGGAAGTTCAAAAGGGGTAGGAAGATGAACGTTCATTTGCATATGCCCTTTTAATGCGTTCGATGAGCCGAATAGTTGCACGTAATCTTCTGCGAGTATTTCAGGCATATACCATTCATACGCCCCACTCCCATCGGCATGGGCATTCGGATAGCGAAACAATTCGCGCGCCGCCGCGTAGCGCGACATGAACCATTCGTTCGGAAGGCGTTGCTCTTTATTCAACAAATAATAATACGTAAAATGATGCCCATATTCGTGCGCTAACGTCGTCGCCATTTGCTCGACGGTCGTCCATTCATTTCCCCCATATAAATGAATATACCGATTTGGAAGCAACGCGGGCTTTGGACTTGTTTGATATTGCGCAAAATATTGTCCGAGTACGTTTGCACCGGCAGGATAGTCAGGAAAAATTTTAATGCTCCGTAACAAAGCAAGTTCAGCGCCATGTTTGTTTTTTAATAGTTCTTGTTCCAGCTGAATAAGCTTCGTCTTCGTCCAATGCGGGCTATAGCTTTCAAACGTGACGCCACTTTCCCCTTTATAGCTAGCGATAAGCGAATAGTAGTT
>NZ_DAITON010000200.1:0-2869 GCF_036834105.1 Anoxybacillus sp.
AACCTGTCCCAAAGTCATCAATCGCCAACTTAAAACCGCACTGTTTAAGCTGTACAAGTTTTTGAACAGACTCCTCTGCATTCGGCATAATCGTGCTTTCCGTTAACTCTAATTTAAAAAAACGCGGGTGAACATTGCTTGCTTTTACAATATGTGATACTTGTTCAACAAAATCATCTTGTTGAAAATGGACAGCTGAGATGTTTACTCCGACTTTCATATGCGGAGCGAACGAATGGATCGCCTTTATATGTATACATATTTGTTCTAATAGCCATTTCGTAATTGGAACGATAAGTCCTGTCTCTTCTGCTAGCGGAATAAACTGCGCTGGGGAAACGAATCCGATGTTCGGCTGTTTCCAGCGAAGCAACGCCTCAATCGCTTCAATTTTTTTCGTTTTCATATTCACGATCGGTTGATAGTGAACGTGTAGCTCGTTTCGTTCAATCGCTTTTCTTAAATGGTTTTCTAACGTTACAACCTCGCTTTGATAGTCTAATTTCGCTGTGTACAACTCAAAGCGATTCCGTCCACTTTCTTTCGCTTTTTGCATCGCACGATCGGCTCGGCGTAATAACGTTTCTTCGTCATCTCCATCGTTTGGATACATGCTTATACCGATGCTTGCCGAAATGTATACGTCCGAACCGTTCAACGTAAAAGGAGCTTGAAGCGCTTCAATCATCTGCTCAGCTGTATGAATCGCTTCTTGGGCATCCTTTAATTTAGGTAAAATAACAACAAACTCATCTCCACCAATACGCGCAAGCGTGTCTTTCGTACGCAATCGTTTTTTTAGTCGACTCGCCACTTTCTTCAACAATAAATCTCCGCTATAATGGCCTAGTTCATCATTAATGTATTTAAATCGGTCCAAATCGAGAAATAAGATCGCTAACTGTTGGTTATGACGTCGCGCCATATGAAGTAAATGTTGTAAACGTTTTGTAAATAGTTGGCGGTTCGGAACGTTGGTCAACACATCATAATTTGACAGCCGCGCTAATTGCTCCATCGTTCGTTTATGTTGTGTCACATCTGAAAAAATGGCCACATAATGCGTCGGTTTTCCGGTAGCATCGCAAATCGCTTTAATCGTTAACCACTCAACAAACAATTCACCATTTTTTCGTTTATTCCAAATTTCTCCCTTCCAAATCCCATGGTCACGTAACGTTTCCCACATGTTTTCGTAAAACGTACGATCATGCAATCCGGAGCGAAGAATATTTGTTTTCCTTCCGAGCACTTCCTCTTGTGTATAGCCTGTTACCGTTTCAAAGGCCGGATTAGCTAATAAAATATGCCCATTTTCATCGGTAACAATTATTCCTTCATCTGCCTCTTGAATAATAGTATAGGCAATAGCTAAAAATGTATCTGCTTCAAACAACGTCGACATCCGTTTTTTCACAACACGCTCTCCCCTCATGTTTACAAAACAAAAACTCCCCTGACGATGTGCAGGAGAGTTATGCCATGAATCATGTTCTGTAAGCCATGTTCTGTTCCGTCGTACTGCAAACGGCTTGCGCCTCGTACTTCGGCGGTAATCATCTATCTACAGGCATCCGCCTGTCCTTCTCTCCGTTCATTTCCTTTGAGAAGGTGCCCCTACCATCATTTGGGTTTCTCGCTCGTGGGGTTTACCGCGTTCCACTCTTGCCGTTTCCAGCAAGACTACGTCACTGTGGCACTTTAAAGGTAGTCGAGCCATATCCGATACGGACGTAGGCTCTTTCCCTGCCGTCAGCCCAGCTTGCCGCCAGACTGCCCTAGCTTATGCATTCGCTAGGCACGAACACTACGGGCATCTCAGCACCGTGCGAGCATGGACTTTCCTCTACGATGCATATGCATCGCAGCGATTACCCGAACATGATTCATGTAAGCATATGATAGTATATCCGAAACGATAAGCCAAATCAATAGAAAAGGTTGGAACATTTATTCATACAGCTTGCTTCCGAAAACATGTTTTTCCAAATTGGAAAGACGTTGCAAAATATCAAAGTTCGTCGTTCCTGCTTGAGATGGCTGACGTTTTTGCGTCTCCTGCAATTGGCTTTTCAAACGTGTATTTTCTTGTTGTAGTTGTTCAATCATTTGATGAAATGTTTCATAGTCTTTAATAATTAAGTCGAGAAAGCGATCGACTTCATCTTGATTGTATCCGCGCATGCTTATTTTAAACTCTTTTTCAAGAATGTCTTTTGCTGTTAAGTTGATGCGATCCGAAAGCACGTTTGCTCACCTCAATTGTCTATGTCTACACCTATTCTTTCAAAAAAAGCAGTCATTGTCAATTTTTCATTTTCACAAAGTTCGTCTTTTTTTCGACAAAAAAACGAAGGCGTTTCGCCTTCGGTTAAAACGGTCTCGGAAACGGACCAGAACCTGGACAAACAACATGTTGATGCGATACATCGTTAACAACAGATTGCGTATGTGGAAAATAATGTTGATGCTGGAACAAATGATGATTCACATACGTCGTATGTGACGGATGAATGTGTGGCACAATCGTCATTTGCATTTGATGTTGTGTACAGCCCTTCGTCGGATAAACGATTGGCGGCATCATATTTGGACGACAATGCATATTTCATACCCCTTTCGTATTGAATTTCGTTACATTACTAGCGTATGTATCAAGGGGTATACATGTACTAATGGAAATACCTATTTTACATGAACGTATAAATGTTATGCTTCATATTCGCAAAAAGGACGACTGTAGCCCCGATTAAAACGAAAAATAAGTACAAAATTTTTTTACTCATCATTCTCTCTCCGTAGCTTATATTGTTCACTGTAGATGAGCATTTTTTATTACATTAATTTCCATCCCCAAGAGACAAACAGG
>NZ_DAITON010000201.1:0-2855 GCF_036834105.1 Anoxybacillus sp.
CAGCGATGCCTTGAAATCGTTTGACACGGTACATTCTTGCGGCATGGCACAACTCAATTGGCATGCTATCTACGACCGCATAGGCATGGTGTTGCCCACGTTTCGCCAGTTCATGACGAATCCATTTGATCGCAAAGCGCAGCGCTCGGCAACGGCGATTGTATCGAGAACGTTCGAGAAAACGTCCATCCGTGAACAAGTTCCCAGTAACAAAACGATGCCATGCACGTTCGGAAGAGAAGCCAAGCAACTTTCCTAACAGATGAATGGCAATGATCACCGCGTCTTCTTGTTTCACCAAATGACGATTGCGGCGTTGAAGATAGCATTGAATGTGTGACAGCTGGGCAGAAACAAAAAAGAAAATGGCTGCATATTGTTTTTGAATTTTCGCTTTGTCTGTTGTAAAATGAAAGTGCTCTTGCACGGGGATTCTCCTTTCGAATGTTTGGTCGCACTTTCATTCTACAGGAAATCCTCAGGCAAGGGCTATTTTTATGCTTACTCGATTTTATCTAGCACCACGGGTCATATTCGGTACAGGAGTTCAAAAATAAGAAAAAGCGATCGCAATGGACCGCTTCACTTTCCAAACATCCATAATACAACAACAAATGATACAATAAAGCTAACAAAGTCAGCAAGCAGGCCGACTTTTAATGCATCGCCCATTTTGCGTATGCCGACAGCACCGAAGTAAACGGTGAGCACGTATAACGTCGTTTCTGTACTTCCTTGAATCGTAGAGGCTAATCGCCCGATAAATGAGTCTGGACCATACGTCGCGATTAAATCAGTAACGATTCCGAGCGAAGCGGTACCTGAGATCGGACGAATGAGCGCAAGCGGTACGACTTCAGGCGGCAAACCAATAGGCGCGATGAGCGGTTTCATGTACGACATGAAAAATTCAAGCGCACCGGAAGCGCGAAAAACAGAAACAGCAACGAGCATACCGACTAAATACGGAATGAGAGAAAAGGCGATTTGAATCCCTTCCTTTCCCCCTTCAACAAACGCTTCATACGTCGGTACACGCTTGTACGTTCCGTGCAACAAAATGCACGCAATTAACGTTGGAATGAGCCAAAACGACAAAAATTGAATAACGTGCATCACAACCCTCCTTTTTTGCGCCTCCGTATGTAAAATGCACGGTCGATCATAATGGCTGATATAGTCGCAATAAGCGAGGCAACAAACGTTGTGCCGATAATTTCCCCGGGAGAAGCGGATTGATATGTCATTCGAATCGATATGACCGTTGCCGGAATAAGTGTAATGCTTGCTGTATTTAAAGCAACAAACGTAATCATCGAACGGCTCGGTTCGTCTGTTTGACCGTTTAATTGCTTCAATTGCTCCATCGCTTTAATGCCAAGGGGAGTCGCAGCATTGCCGAGCCCAAACATATTTGCGATCATGTTCGATAATATATACCCGAGCGCAGGGTGGTCAGGTGGCACTTCCGGAAAAATTTTTTTGGCAATTGGTCGAAACAAACGGGCAAAAAACGAAAGTAGCCCAGACTGTTCGGCAATTTTCATTAAACCGAGCCAAAAAACGAGCACGCTAATAAGCCCAATGCTAATTGTCACCGCTTCTTTCGCCCCTTGAAACATCGCCTCATTCACATCTTTGATCGTGCCGTTTATCGTAGCGAATACGAGCCCAATGATTAAAAGCGCAACCCAAATGAGATTAACCATCGCTGTCCACCCCTAACAGCCAATCAAAAAAAGAACGCTTTTTCTTTTCCTGCTTATAAAAAATAGGGGTGTCGTCAACTTTTTCGTTTCCGATGTATAGCTCAGCCCTTCCAACGACAGACGGCACGCCTGTCTCTTTCCAGCGCTCTTGTGGACGAAGCAATTTTCGCTCTAAACGAAGCAACTGCCCCTCTTTTTTTGTAATCGGATATATAAAATCACGCACAACGAATAGATGATCACCATAGAAAGGATCTTTTATATCTTGAACGATCGTAGTTGCTTTAATCGTCACAAGTTCATAGTTCGCAAATCCGTGCTCATACATAGCAATATGATCGTTCCAATCATCCCCTGCGTTAATGGTGACTGCAATCAGTTCAAGACCATCTTTTGAAGCAGTTGTCACTAATGTGCGCTTCGCCCGCTTCGTATAGCCTGTTTTTCCACCTGTGCAATATTCGTATAAATGCGTCAATAGCTTATTTTTGTTACGCCAAACCCGATCCCAATCTTCCGTCGGATTTGGGGCACGATACAATTTCGTTCCCGACACTTCGCGAAATTGTTCATTTTGCATTGCATATCGCATGAGTAGAGCCATATCATACGCAGTGGAATAATGGTTTTCGGCATCGTCTAACCCGTGCGGATTCGCAAATTGTGTATTTGTCATCCCGATTTCCGCTGCTTTTTCGTTCATTAAAAAGACAAACCCTTCAACGCTGCCACCCACGTGCTCAGCGATCGCCACCGCTGCATCATTTCCAGAACGAAGCATAAGCCCATATACTAAATGTTTGAGCGCAATTTTCTCCCCTTGTTTCAAATAAATCGAAGACCCTTCCGTCCGAACCGCCCGTTCACTTACCGCCACAAGCTCTTCCCATTTTCCCGATTCGATTGCTAAAATGGCTGTCATAATTTTTGTAATGCTCGCAATGCGTCGTTTCGTATGGGCATCTTTTTCAAATAGCACTCGTCCTGTCGTTTGTTCCATTAAAATCGCGCTTTTCGCACTAACCGACATCGCTTTTGCTTCATTCGGAAAAAGCGAACAAAAAAAACAAAGCACGATCATCCATATGAACCATTGCCGTCGCATACACTCTCATCCCTTTGTCCGTTTTGTACAAGTGTATGCGC
>NZ_DAITON010000202.1:0-2828 GCF_036834105.1 Anoxybacillus sp.
GTATGGACATCTTTTTCCCGATTTATACATGTCTACTTTTAAAGGCTCACTCCACAGTCACGTCCCGAAGATTGACAGACACAGAGAGTTGTTGAGTGGCTCTCTGTTTTTCATTCCTAAAGCAGGAATCTCCTCGTTTTTATCGAAAATACTGTAAATTAGCACACTATTCCAGAACTACTTTTTCAAGGCTCTTCACCACAAGTTGTACTTGATCATTTAAGGTAGGTGTGCATAGAGGAAATAGAGGGTACAAAAAATGCGAATTTTCCTGTATGGTAAAGGTGACCAAACCAAACCATTGGAGGAAAATTCGCATGTACTCTCAGTTTATCAAAGAACTCATCGATTTACCAGATGTTTTGATTCAAAAGGTGCGAAAAGAAGGGGAACGTTGGATTTTCGAACTTTCTCTACCCGAACAATGCCCGTTATGTCCTGTCTGCTTGAAGCGCACGATCAAAATGACAGTCAAAAAGAAGCAATGGATGCATGGCTATGCTCAGCGAATTGCCACGTTGGGAGTTAATAGGCACGGTGCCTGTCACGCCCCGAAGATTGTCGAAGATTGATAGAGACAGAGAGTCATATGGCTCTCTGTTTCTTTTTCTGCATTTTTGTTTATGTGCTGTGACATTTTTTGTGGCAGTTGTTGTTGAAATTGCGAGAGTGATAGAAAAATGTTACAATCTCCGTAGCAACTACATAAGCAGGGTGGGCGGTTGACCACTTCCCTGATGAAGGGAGGTGGGAGTGTGACGACGTATGAAGCATTGAGTCTTATTGCGCAATTCAGCTTAGTGTTCATCGGGATGCTAACATTGACTGTCACCATCGTCGTCTATATAAACAAAAAGAAATAACCGTCCCCCTCGACCAAAGGTGTGAAACGGTTATTTCTTTTTTATCTGTTACACATCTAAAGGTCAGCTGCTCTTCTTGCGGCATGTAGTTGCCTGCTGAGTGTTCACCGCACTCAGCTTTTTTATTTTATGAAGTATCTGCTTATATTATACAAATGATATCGCTGGTTTGGCAAGTGGCATGAGTGTCACCCGTCGAGAGAGTAGTTTTACGTGCAGAGTATCAAAAATTTTTCTTGCAATGCAGGATTTTGTTTGTTTTTGTCGAAGGGATATGGCGAAAAAGTTTGCGTGAGGTGAGGTGTGTGGGACGAGCGAGGCGGACATGGGAGGCGGACATGGGTGCCGCATTTGTTTTATCATATCGTTTGTCGTGGGAATCGGCGTGATCCGTTGTTTAAAGAAGTGAATGATTTTCGTGCGTTTTTGCATATCCTCGAACAGCTTCATGAAAAAATTCCGTTTGAAATTGCTTCATATTGTTTTATGACAAATCATTTTCATCTTCAACTTCGTTCCCAACATGAGTCTATTTCTAAAGTGATGGCGCTTATGAATAAGCGGTATGCCAACTATTACAATACGCGTTACGGGTTAACCGGTCATGTGTTTGAAAAGCGCTACTTCAGTAAAATGATTGACGATGACGCTGGGATGTTGGAGGTGAGTCGTTATATTCATCTTAATCCTGTCGAGGCCCGCATTGTGCATCTTCCTGAGCATTATCGTTGGAGCAGTTTCCGTTTTTATCACCAGCCTTCCCCTTTGCCTTCATTTATGAACATGGATGTGCTTCTTCATTATTTTCCTGGAACGATGGTAGAAAAGAAGAAAAAATACGTGCAGTTCGTCAAAGCCGACATCGTACCGAACTGTATTGAGGAGGAATAACATGAAAGTTTGTAGCATTGGCTTGCGCGGGATGGAAGGGTATCGCGTGCAAGTGGAAGTGAAAGAACTGCCCGGAATACCATCCGTTGTTATCGTTGGGTTACCTGATCCGTCGGTGAAAGAGGCGAAGGAGCGAGTGGTGGCAGCGTTGCATGCTTTCGGGTGCGAAGTGATGAATCAAAAACTTGTCATTCATTTATCGCCGCCTGAGCGAAAAAAACAAAGCCCGATGTTTGATTTAGCGATGGCGCTTGGCATTTTAAAAGTGAAAGGAAAGCTTGATCAGCCCATTCCGTCACATATCGCCTTTTTAGGTTCATTGTCGTTAGACGGAGCGATTCAGCCAGTGGATGGGATGTTGCCAGCTATTTTAGCGGCAAAAAAGCTCGGTTTTAAGCAAGTGTATGCCCCGTACGATCCAACTCTTCCACTTCATCATTTACAGCATGTCAACTGCACATTCGTCCAGACGTTAGATGAAGTCGTGCAATGTTTACAAGGTCAACAACTGCTTTCTTCAATCGTTCCCCTTTCTTCAGCCCCTGAAGTTCCACCGACCAATCATCGTGACTTTCGCCATATTATCGGTCAAGATCATGCCAAGTATGCTTTGGAAGTTGCAGCAGCAGGGGAGCATAACGTGCTAATGGTTGGGCCACCAGGGTGCGGGAAAAGTTTGTTGGCGGAAACGTTTCCGACGATTTTACCGCGTCTGTCTCACGAAGCACAGTTGGAAGTGCTTAGTTTATATCAACTAGCAGGAGAACCGAAAAACGATTCCTCTCCACCGTTTCGTCATCCGCATCATTCGGCATCGGCGGTGGCGCTGATTGGCGGAGGAGCTCAGCCGAAGCCAGGGGAAGTTTCACTTGCCCATCGTGGCGTGCTATTTCTCGATGAAATGGCAGAATTTACAAAGAAGACGCTCGATATGCTCCGACAGCCGTTAGAGACAGGAAAGGTGACGATTAGTCGCGTTTCGTCGACGGTGACGTATCCAGCAAGTTTTATTTTGCTTGGGGCAATGAATCCATGTCCATGCGGACATTTCGGTTCGAAAAAACGATATTGCTT
>NZ_DAITON010000203.1:0-2792 GCF_036834105.1 Anoxybacillus sp.
TTTTTTTGTTTGGTTGTAAATTTATGTTAGTAAATTTGCTCATCTACAGTAAAAATAAGTAACCAAGTCTGATATAAAAAATATGTGTCGATTTGGTGAAATATGATATGTTTGTTGGGGAAACGTTAGAGAAGTTTCATTGAAAAAAGTTGATTATATCCAATATTTTCTAATTTAATTTAAGCTACAGTAAATGGGATGTCAACGAATATGACTTAAATAACGTTTTTTGTAATAAAAATGCAAGCTGAGCGCTATCTCCCAGCTTGCATGATGTTTGTATATCCAACAAATTGTTTTGCCTTTTCTTTCATTCCTTCGCTTTGTAGTGTTTTTTGTAATTCATGAGAAATATTCATTGAACAAAATTTTGGACCGCACATCGAACAAAAATGAGCAAGCTTTGCTCCTTCGGCCGGTAGCGTTTCATCGTGATATTCACGTGCGCGCTCAGGATCTAGTGACAAGTTGAATTGATCTTGCCAACGGAACTCAAATCTCGCCTTTGATAATGCATCATCACGCGCTTGTGCGCCAGGGTGTCCTTTTGCTAAGTCAGCAGCGTGGGCAGCAATTTTGTAGGCGATGACTCCTTGGCGGACGTCTTCTTTATTCGGTAGGCCGAGATGTTCTTTTGGTGTCACATAGCAAAGCATGGCCGTACCGTGCCAGCCGATAAGCGCTGCACCGATAGCTGAGGTGATATGGTCGTAACCTGGTGCAATGTCGGTGGTGATAGGACCTAGCGTATAAAAAGGTGCCCCGTGACAAATTTCAATTTGTTTATCGACATTTTCTTTAATTTTATGCATTGGAATATGCCCTGGACCTTCGATCATTACTTGGACATCATGTTCCCAAGCGATTTTTGTCAACTCCCCAAGTGTTTGTAGCTCGGCGAATTGCGCTTCATCGTTTGCGTCTGCAATTGAGCCTGGACGTAATCCATCCCCAAGTGAAATAGCAATATCGTAAGTTTTTAAAATTTCGCAAATTTCTTCGAAGTGGGTGTATAAAAAGTTTTCTTCATGGTGTGCTAAACACCATTGTGCCATAATTGAGCCACCCCGAGAGACAATACCGGTTGTTCGGTTGACTGTTAGTGGGATATAGCGAAGTAAGACACCTGCATGAATAGTAAAATAGTCTACGCCTTGTTCCGCTTGTTCAATTAGTGTTTCTCGGTAAATGTCCCATGATAAGTTTTCGACAATGCCGTTCACTTTCTCTAACGCTTGGTAAATAGGTACAGTTCCAATCGGCACAGGGGAGTTTCGAATAATATATTCTCGCGTCTCATATATATGCTTTCCTGTCGATAAGTCCATGACTGTATCGGCGCCCCAACGAACAGCCCAAAGCATTTTTTCAACTTCTTCATCCATCGAAGATGTAACAGAAGAGTTTCCAATATTCGCATTAATTTTTACATGAAACTTGCTTCCGATGATCATTGGTTCACTCTCAGGGTGATTGATATTAGCTGGGATAATTGCTCTTCCTGCTGCAACTTCTTGACGAACAAATTCGGGATCCATTTGTTCACGAATTGCGACAAACTCCATTTCAGGTGTAATGATCCCTCGTTTTGCATAATGCATTTGGGTCACAACTTTCCCTTTTTTCGCACGAAAACGTCTAGGTGAAAAAGGAATGTTTGTTCTCACTAATGAAGGGTTATATTCTTCTACATCGCCACGCTCCGTTATCCATTTTTCTCTTAATTTTGGCAATCCTTTATCAATATTCGGCGCGAAAAGTGGGTCGGTGTATGGTCCACTCGTGTCATAGACTCGAATAGGCTCATTTTCTAGCATCGTTGTACCTGTTTTGGTTGGAGAAAGTTGAATTTCTCGCATTGGCACACGAACATCTTCACGCGTTCCGAGCACATACACTTTTTTACTCGAGGGAAATGGCATTGTTGAAAATAAGTCTTTCATCTTGAATCGCTCCTTTTCATTTTTTAGTTGGAGCAACGCCAATACGTAAAAAAAATCAGGCTCCATAACGAGAACCTGATTTTGTCCGCAAATAGCACAAGCAAAGAACACTCGCGCCATCTACTTCCCTACGCTGGCATCACCCAGATCAGGTTCAAAGGGTCAAAGAACTTTTACGCGTTCCTCTCTCAGTCCAAGCTATTGGACTCCCCTAGTAGATGAAAAATTATGAACTTTAAAAACAATTTAACATATGATAAAAATGTTGTAAAGTTATAAATGACAAACTTGTTAAAATGGGGGGCATAGTGAACGCACGAACTGATGATTTCGAGATGGAGTTCGTATGTTTAGAAGTGCAGTAATCGAAGTATGAAAAAGGGGTGTGTAAGAAAGTGGGGAATGTTCTATCGAAACGTGCTGTGTCTATGTGGCGCATATATGAGGCTATTCGTTTCATTATTTTTTCCCTTTTGTACATAATTGTTCATTTTTTCGTTCCTATGTGGGTTGTTTTGGGGCTCGTTTGCTTATGGATTGCTGATGCGATTTTGTTTGTTTTTTTCGTTCCACGTTGGAAATGGGAACGTTGGCGATATATCATTCGCGAGCGAGAAATTGAACTCGAGCACGGGGTGTGGATTCGTAAGCGTACGCTTATTCCAATTTATCGCGTTCAACATGTTGATGTAAAGCAAGGGCCGTTAGCAAGAAAGTATAAACTTGCTTCACTTTACATTTATACAGCGGCAACTGCGCACGAAATTCCATTTCTTGATGAACAAGAAGCAGAGAAGTTGCGTTACTACATTTCCTCTTTAGTAAAGGAAGATGAACATGATGAATGAA
>NZ_DAITON010000204.1:0-2755 GCF_036834105.1 Anoxybacillus sp.
TCTTGCTTGAAGCTTTGCATCTCTTGGCGTATCTCTTGTTTGAAAGATTCCATCTCTTGACGCATTTCACGCACTTCGTAAAGCAATTCTTTCACAGCTTGAACAACTTGATCTTCCACTTCGCTTCACCCCTTTCTTTACTCCCTAGCATATCACTCCCTCTATGGACGGTCAATTGAAAAAAAGAGGCTAGCAAGGGGTGCTAGCCAATTTGTGAGGGAGCAGTAGAGGACGCATTTTGGAAGGAAATGAGAGGAATTTTGTATCACCTCCTTGTCCCATATGATACGAAAAGAAAAACATGATGTAAAATGACGATTTTTGAATTTTCAAGCCGTTTTTTTTAATTTTTTGCCGTTTTTCAGCTATGTTTCGTGAAAAAAGCGCCCGAAAATTCAATTTTCACTTTTTGTTTTATTTTTTTCCGCACCTTTTCGTATGGTATAATGGGAGGTGAAAGTAGTAAACAAAACATCATATAAGATGATATAAATTTTTTGAATTTATGAAATGTTTGCGTAATCATAAATTCAAGAAATGATAAAATGAAAATGATTCAGGAGTTGGTAAAAGATGATAAAGACTTACAAGGTCATGCTTTTGCCAAACAATAAGCAAAAAACAAAGTTGTTTGAGTGCGCAGGAGTTGCAAGATGGGCATATAATTGGGCGTTGGCTACACAACAAGAAAACTACAAAAATGGCGGAACGTTTTTAAACGATAGTGAATTGAGGAAAACGTTGACGCAATGAAAAAAGCAAAAATATTAAGAAGGAGGTGAATACCGTTACAGAAAAACAAACAATATTTTGATAAAGACTTTGTGAAAGTTTTATAAGTTTTCTGTAACGGTGGATGCGGTGAAAACATTTAAGCTCGTTGCCCTCACATTGTTGCATGAGCAAAAGCAAGACATTCCGCTCATTGACGGCTTAATGATTAATAAAGAAGATGAAAACCAACGCTGGCTTGTGGAAGCGTATGTCGAACAAACGTATCATAAGCTATTCACATCGCTGAAAGAAAAAGGAACGACATTTGATGCGCTCGTGACGATTTCTCGAAAGACAAACGATCCGGCCCATGTGCGTGCAACCGTTCGCTCCGTTACAATGATGGGGGAACGAATGAGCGTGTTAATGGATGCGGTTCTCGTCAAGCGCTCGAATTTAGCTGAAGTAGTTTTAGAAGATTTAGTTCAACGCGGACTGCATGGGGAGACGTTGTTGCAGCAGTTTAAAGAACAAATGTACACAAAAAGAGGCTGAACAATCAGCCTCTCATTTTTTGTTTCGCTACGACGACGTATCGTTTTGGGGCATGCCCGATCCATTGAAACGGATAACATGTAATAAGCGTCAACGTCGGATGCGCTTTCGGAACGAGAACAGTTTGATCGTCGGGTGAGACGATGCGAATATGTTGAACGACATACGTCCATGTGCCACTGTTTGTTTTTATGACTAGTTCGTCACCGACTTGAATATGCTCGAGTGGACGAAACACTGTATCGCGATGTCCTGCTAAAATCGTATGATTGCCTTGTCCGGGAAGCGCGCTTCGCTCATCGAGTCCGACCCCTCGCTTTAACTGTCGTTCCGTCGTTCCTTCGTAAACAGGCATGGCAAGACGGAGCTTCGGAATCGACAGCATCCCAATCGCATCGTTTGTTGGCTCGGGCGGACGATCCGTTCGTTGGACAGCTTCATACGCTTCATACCAATTCGTTGCATTCGCCCAAATGAGCGAAACCCCAAAAAGACATAACGCTAACGCAACGGCTCGCATGTTCTCGCCTTCTTCCATAACACGAAACTGATGAAAAGGAAAACGACGCCAATGAGCATGTTTATTCCATACGAAGAAGCTGTTTTTGGCATGCGCGCGACAAGAAGACCGCTCTCTAAATCTAGCGCCATCATGCCGATATGGGCAAGTTGCTCGCTTGCATCAATGAGCGTGCTTGAATGGAGCCGCTCGTACGGGATATATAAATCAGCAACAAAGCGGCCTTCATCGTCGTACCATTCCATCGCGACAGGGGCATGCACCGTTTGGAGTTGTTCAAAAGAAATCGGCTTTCGCCCTTCGGAAGTGACTTCGTACACGTTTGCTTGCAGCCGATAAAGCAATAACCATTCGTTCCAAAGGGCATACAACGCGTGTCGTTCTTTATTTGTAAGCGGTGTCGCTGAATCGCGCAACAGGAGCGTTTGCATATGTTTGTCGAGACGTTCGAGCGCTTGTTTCGCTGACAATGGCGTTCGTTCAAACAAGCGGCGAATTTCGTCTTCTGTTAGCCCGATTGTCGCTAACATGTCTGTCATCGCTTGCATCGTTTCGTAACGGTCGCGATAAAATGATAAGGCGTACGCTAAATCTTCAACAAATATATATTGTTGTAACTTTTCGCCAAACTGACCGAGAAGCGCCTCAGCTTCTTCTTGCGTCATTTCGTAACGGAGCAATAGCTCATCAAGACGCTCCGGTGTGATGGGGGTGCCTAATTGTTTTTTCAACGCTTCCAATGAAGAAAAATGATCGATTGTCATATTCCATTTTGCTAAATAACGTGTTAAGTCGTCCATCGTCCACCCGATGTCATGGACGTATTGCCGCAACGCTTCTTCGGAAATGGCCGCTTGCACCGGTGCGGCAAATAAAAAACAAATGAATAACCATAGCACGCGCATGTTTTTTCCTCCCTTATGTGTGCTATGGTTATTTTGTTCGATTATTCCATTTTTATACGAT
>NZ_DAITON010000205.1:0-2749 GCF_036834105.1 Anoxybacillus sp.
TCACTTCAATACCTTTATAATAATATTTCAAAATTTGATCGTATGTGAACCCTTTTTCAGCCATAGCGCGCGCGCCCCATTGGCTCATGCCGAGCCGGTGTCCCCAACCATTTCCTGTAAATGTGAATTCCGTTGGAGTTGTTGGGTAATATATCGTTTCATTTGGTGTGCGAATGGAGGCGTTTCCGACTGTAATAAGTGTTTGACCACTATTTGTTTGAATCGCATATCCAGCGAGGTGATCGAGCGTTTGTTCTGAATCGTCCGCCCGTTTCACTTTGACGTTTGCATTTCCCTTTACATCAAAGGCAATACTTTTTAAGGAGACGCCGAAAAACGAACGGAACGCATCTGGCGACGAAACGAATGAAGGGCGAGCTTGAACGACTCGTTTTTGCCCTGTTGCAGCATTGTACACCGTCGCTTCCATTTGTTGAACGCTTCCGGCATTCGTTTTTTGTGTAACGCGAAGCGATACAACTTGCTCATTTGTTAGCTTAAACTTGGATGATACAATGTTTGCTGCAGCTTTTGTATTCCATCCGTAGTGTGGGTTGCTTGCATGGCGATCGTACGGATCGGAAACAGAACGGATGTACGGAACGGCTGAGCTCCATACGTTCTCGCTATTTTCCGTATTTCCACCAGAGCTTGAGTGAAAATAAGCGGAAATCGGTTCGTTTTGGTACGTCGCATATACGCCTGCTGTTTCATTTACTGCCGCAGTAGAAGTAGCTTGCTCTTTCGACTTCCCGCCATATACTTGACTTGCTACTGTCATTTGCAAAAACGACGATTTTTTCAATTGGGCATACGCATAGCTGCGCGCTGCGACCGCTTGTGCTTTTAGCGCTTCTTTATGCCAAGAAGCAGGCATTTCCCCGGGGACAACTCCTTTTAAATAATCTTCCATATCTAACGTATTAAATAAGTTTGGTGCTGTCGCCCCGGGGGTAATTTCAAATGAGCCGCGATAGGTGACGGGTGCGGACGTACCTCCTGCTTGTTGAATGCTGCCGATCGTGACGTCATGTTGTTCGTTTCTTGTTACTTCATCTAATAAAAAGCCGCTTGTTGACGTGTACGAAACGCCATTAATTGTCGCGACGACTGCTCCGTTCGTTTGGGAAAAGGCAATCGGATTTGTAAACGGGATGACTTGTTTCGTTTTTATATCGATCAGTTGATAGTTCCCATTCACCGTTGCTAAAAACGTTGCAGTCGGCAATAGTTTTACTTTTACAGGCGTTGGGTACGAAGCGGCGGCAACTGTCTGTGGAATGAGCAACAGTATGCTAAACACAAAACATATCCAGCGAACGATTTTCATATTTATTTCGCCGCCTCTAATTGTTGTTTTAGCTTCTCGACTTCTTGTTCGAGCTGTTGCACGCGCTGTTCTAATTTTGTCACTCGTTCATTTAACGGATTGATTTTTGCTAGTACCCATTCCACACTTGCGAGTACAGGTTCGCTGTTCGCTAACGCTTTTGATGCAGAAACAGTCAGCATCGCGGCAAGCAACATGATGGCGATCGTTTTTTTTCTCACTTTTTTCTCCTCCCTTATTCTATCTATCTCCCATTATAGCAAATGATTTCAACAAAAAGCGTGAAAATGTAACAAAATTCTAGCTTTCTATTTTCCATTTGTCGATTTTAAAATTTATGGTATAATGTCTGATAGGTTTGTGAAAAAAGATGGTAGAAAGTGTTACTTCTCATATCGTCATCGTTTGAAAAAATCGGGAATGCTAACGAATAGGGAGGTTTCCTATGGTTTATTTCACCTTGTTTCTTTGTTTTGTCGTAGCGGTGCTTATTACGCCTGCTGTGAAATGGCTGGCGTTTAAAGTCGGAGCAACGGACAAGCCGAATCAGCGCAAAGTGCATCAAAAAATTATGCCACGTTTAGGCGGACTAGCTATTTTTATTAGCTTTATCGTTGGTTACGTTGTATTGCAACCAAATAGCCCATACGCCACCTCAATTGTGATCGGAGCGACGATCATCGTGTTGACAGGTGTGCTTGATGATATGTATGAGTTGTCGCCGAAATGGAAGCTATTCGGTCAAATAGCGGCCGCAGTCGTCGTCATATACGGCGGCATTCGCATTGACTTCATTAACTTACCATTTGGCGGCCATTTAAACTTCGGTTTATTAAGCATCCCGATTACGATGCTTTGGATTATCGGCATTACAAACGCGATTAATTTAATTGACGGTTTAGATGGACTCGCAGCAGGAGTGTCTTCGATCGCGCTTGTTACCATCGCTGGAATGGCAGCAACGATGGGGAATACGTACGTATTCGTTTTCGCGATGAGCTTATTATTGCTCGGAAGCACGCTCGGCTTTCTTTTATATAATTTCCATCCGGCGAAGATTTTTATGGGTGATACGGGCGCATTGTTTTTAGGCTATATGATTTCTGTATTATCGCTTCTCGGTTTCAAAAACGTTACGGTGTTTTCGTTAATTATCCCGATTCTCATTTTAGGGGTGCCGATTTCGGATACGCTGTTTGCGATTGTGAGACGCATTGTAAACAAGCAGCCGTTATCAGCGCCAGATAAATCGCATTTGCACCATTGTTTATTACGTCTCGGTTATAGTCATCGCCAAACAGTGCTCATCATTTACGGCATGGCGGCGATGTTCGGTTTAGCGGCCGTTTTATTATCGAAAGCGACGATGTTTGGCGCGCTCGTCGTGATCGCATTCGTCTTGCTTGTCGTTGAACTTGT
>NZ_DAITON010000206.1:0-2676 GCF_036834105.1 Anoxybacillus sp.
CAACAATTAAAAGAAGCGTAACCTGTTCGATGCGAACAGGTTTTTTTATTTGGATAATTTTTTATTTTTCTGTTCATAATGTTAACGTTACATTATTAAAAAAGCGAGGGATACATATGGCTGACAAAAAGAAACGCGATAAAACAAAAAGTACGCTCTCTAGCGCACAAGAAGTGACCTATGCCCGCGACTTTAAGCGTGCCGATCAAGCGGGCGGATTCACCGACAAACATGCACGTCATTAACAACATTCTCCATTCATTTTTTTCGCTATTCGTCACATGCTAGTAGCGAAATAAGTGAAAAGGAGGCGAAAGTGATGGGTCGTTCACGCGGTCAAAAAGCACGCGATAAAAACAAGGCGACGATGCCACAAGTGCCAAAGACGATGAAATCAGACGGACATGATGTAGAGTTTTCAGCGGAATTTGCTGATCATGAAGATTTAGAAGCGCAAGCTCGCGTCGAAGCAGCTGGCATTCGCCAAAATAAAAGAAGAAAATCTTAAAAGATGAAGAAGGTGTCCGAATGTCGGGACACCTTCTTTCCTAACCTCGTAACTCGTACTACACTCTAAACTTCGCCACTTCACTTCTTAATTTCTCGGCCATTTCAGCTAGCGATGTAGCTGCGGACGTGATTTCTTCACTAGAAGCGAGCTGTTCTTCAGAGGAAGCAGAAATTTCAGCCGTCCGCTCAACGAATCGTTTCGCAATCGATGATACTTCGTCCATGGAAGCATGTACTTGATGAACACCTGCCGACATTTGCTCTGAAATGGCTGATAGCTCTTGAATTTGAGCATTCACATCTTCAATCGAACGCAAAATACGCGCAAAAAACGTTCCTGTCTCTTCAACTAACTTCGTTCCTTGTTTTACTTCCTCCGTTCCTTTTCCAACAATATGAACAACGTGTCCTGTATTTTGTTGAATCGTTTCAATTAATTGCGCAATTTGATTTGCTGATTCGCGTGACTGTTCGGCTAGTTTACGCACTTCATCCGCTACAACCGCAAACCCTTTGCCATGTTCCCCTGCGCGCGCTGCTTCAATGGCTGCGTTCAACGCCAATAAGTTCGTTTGCTCCGCAATGCCAACGATGACATCAACAATTTTTCCGATTTGAGCTGATTTTTCGTTTAACTCTTTAATCACCATATTCGTTTCATTCGTTGATTGATTAATTGTATTCATTTGTACAACGACTTTTTGTAAATACTGCTGTCCGACCGTCGCTTGTTTTGTTGTCTCTGTCGCAGAGCTTGCTACTGACGTTGCGGTTTGAGCCATTCGTTCAATGGCTGTTGCCATTTCACCAACCGCTTGCACGCTTTCTTCCGCGCGTTTTCCTTGCATTTCTGCCCCTTGAGCCACTTCCTGAATCGATGCTGTTACTTCTTCTGTCGCTGCATTTGCTTGTTGGGCGCTTGCCGTTAATTCTTCCGCAGACGCGGACACATGCTCGGCCGCCGTACTTACTTGTTGAATGAGCTGTTTCAAATGATGAACCATTTGATTAAATGCTTGTGCTAGTTCCCCAATTTCATCACGATTAGCAACGTGAATATCATCGAGCAACAAATCACCATCAGCAATTTTTTTCGCATAGTCGGAAATTTGTTTAACTGGTCGCGCAATTTTTTCGCTTATATAAAGCGCAATAGCCATACTGACAAGAAAAACGACACCGACTGTAATTAGCGTCATATACTTCATTTGTTTTGCTTGTTGTGACAACATCGCGCTCATTTGCTGCAAATGCTTCTCTTGTACTGCCCGCGCTTGCGCCCCTGCTTCTGTCACTTCTAACGTAATTGCATTTCCTCTTTCCTTCATAAGTCGGGAAATTTCATCCATTTGGCCTTGCCGTTTAAACTCCATCGCTTGTTTCGCAATATCGCGATATTCTTGTTCTGCTTTCACTAGACGTTCGATCGCTTGTTTTCCTTCGCCCTCTAGCTTGAGTGCTGCAATTTTCTTTTCGTTCTCTGAAAACTCGCTAGCCGCCTGCTCAAACGCCGCTAAACTTTCAGGGCTTCCGTTAATTAAAAACCCTCGCACAGCAATTTGTTCACGCAACACCGCATTTTGCATATTCGTGACAAGGTTAATGCGCTCGAAGCCTTCTTTCATCGCATCGGAATATTGCTTGTCGATTTGTTCTAATCGATTATATGTAAGCATACTTACGACGACGAATAACAACAATACGGAAAGAAACGTCGCGACTAATTTTTTTCTTACCGTTAACTTCATGATGATTCCCCCTATGATGTGATAAATAAAATAAAAAGCTGCCTAAAATAAATGAAAAGGCAGCTATAGTTCCCCAATAAAACCTTCTTACTATTTCCTTACAAGAAGGGCAACTGGCTGGCATATCTATTGTGCATAGACGTAGCCCCTATAGCTTTGCGCCCTACCCTTTCGAGTAGTTTGCCGATTATTCAATTTTTTACATTTTCATCTTAACATAGCAACTAAGAAAAAGGAAGTACGAAATGATGACTAAAACGGAAACTTTATATGATGTCAACGCCAAAACCAAATTTTTAACTTTTTATCCAAAAATATTTTTCTTTTTTTTGAACATTTTATTTGTGATATTTTTCTCAAATAAAATGCATGCTACATTACATATGTACAGACCAAAAAATCCCTTTTTGCCTAGAAG
>NZ_DAITON010000207.1:0-2558 GCF_036834105.1 Anoxybacillus sp.
TTTTCCTGTAACAAGTCGCTCATCGGTACTTTTCATAGAATTTTTGACACTACCTTTTGTACATTCATGACAGTCGCATATTTTAAAAAAGTTGGAGGGGTATGTGTGAAAAAAACGCGCAATTTGCATTTATGGATTGGACTCATTTGTTCAGCATTTTTACTTTTGGAAGCGATAACAGGATTGTTGTTGACAGAGCGTTGGCTAATGGGAATGGGGGGACATTCGCATAGTAGCCATGAACATGCTCACGATGGCGCACATCACGAACAGCTAAATATGATGGACGCTGTGAAAAAGGCGAGCGAATCAGGTGCATTTTCAATGGATGAAGTTGGAGTAGTGATGAACCACGGTATGTATATGGTGCGTTTAAATGACAAAGATGGGACGTTAGTGACGATTGCGCCAGATGGTACAGTTGTAAAAAAAGAAGTGAATAAATTTGCTTCTTTCGTGCGCGCAATTCACGTTGGAAAGCTGGGGCTTTGGAACCGCCTCATGATCGATATCGCCGCGCTTGCGATTATCGTCTTAACCGGGACAGGTATTTATTTATCTGTGAAAATTTTACGAGCGCAAGCGAAAGCGAAGCAAAGAAAGTCGGCTGCATAAATGAAAAAAGCACTCGCATCCGTATTTGCGCGAGTGCTCTTTTAGCTAATTCGTCTCGTCGGCGATTGTTGAATTTTTCCTGTTCCTTTGCATAATGAGCATGTTTTATAGAGCGACAAACAAATTTTCATTTTCTTTTTTCCAAAGCATTTTGGGCAAATTGTTTTGAGTGCCATATGAAATCACCTCGCAAAAGAAAGTGTTTTCAATTATAGTATACTGCATTTTTATACGATGTGTGCGCAGTAATTTTGTCCATTTTAAAACAGGTTAGGATGCCCCAACCTGTTACCTACGTGAATGTACTTCATAAATGGCAAACTTCAAATAGTCACCTTCATCGGCGGCAAGTAGTTTTGGATGGTCGTATCCTGCACCGCTCCAATGAATTTGACGTAAAATTTTTTTTGCATCAAACGCAGCCTCGGCAACCATCGCTTGGAACATATCGGGATGTACGTGATACGAACAACTTGCTGTGACGAAAAAGCCGCCGTCTTTCACAAGTTTTAAGCCGTTTAAATTAATATCTTTATAACCGGCAAGTGCTTTTGGTACCGCATGAGCGGATTTGGCAAACGCCGGCGGGTCAATGATGACAACGTCCCATTTTTTTCCCTCTTGCACGCATTCGCGTAAATAATCAAACGCGTTTGCGACGACAAACTGTACATTTGTAAATCCGTTTAGCGCCGCGTTTCGTTTTGCTGTTTCAATGGCATGCTCTGAAATATCGACAGCAGTAACATGTTTTGCCCCATATAAGCAAGCATTTAACATAAATGAACCCGTATGTGTAAAGCAATCGAGCACGGTCGATTCGCTTGTAATCAGCGGTTTGATGGCAGCCCGATTTTGGCGTTGGTCAAAGAAAAATCCTGTTTTTTGTCCATTTTCAATATCGACAATATATTTGACGCCATTCTCTTCAATTTGTACGTTCGTATCGCACGTGCCGTACCAAAATCCTTTTTCTTGTTTCAGTCCTTCTAATTCACGCACATGTACGTCGTTGCGCAAATAAATCGCTTTCGGTTGAAAAACGTTAAGAAGCGCTTGTAAAATCCATTCTTTTCGTTTTTCCATGCCGAGCGATAATATTTGGACGACGAGCACATCTTCGTACTTGTCAACGATGAGTCCAGGTAAAAAATCTGCTTCACCATAAATGGCGCGGCATGAACGAACGCCCGGAAGCATCCGCTCGCGATACGCCCATGCCTGCCGAATGCGGTTCATAAAAAAGTGCGCATTGAATTCATCATTTGGATTTTGCGTCAACACGCGCACGATCATTTGCGATTTTGGATTAATATATCCTTTCGCTAAAAAATGACGTTGATGGTTATATACGTTGACGAAATCACCTGGTTCAAAATCTCCTTCAATGTAATCGACTTCACTTTGAAACACCCACGGATGTCCAAGTTCGAGCCGCTTTTTTCGCTTTCGCTTTAAAAAAACATTTGCCATGTTTCCCACTCCTGACTATATATTCGCTACTTTAGCATACAGGAAGAAAACGATGTGCGCAAATATGAAAAACATACTTTATACTCTATTTTTCGTTAGATTTTTTATTTAAGAAGCAATTATTGTTGTGTTTAATCATAAAAATTGTGGAAAATACGGATATTTTTTTAAAAAAAATCTTGTTAAGATGGAACCATATACACTCATGATAACAGTTGAGTGTTTACACAATAATCAAGGGTTAACTCTCTTATTTTATGAATGAAGAGGGAGGTGTATGTAGACACAAAAAGTGGTCATTAGGAATTTTTTGTTTGTGTTATTTTTTTATGGTTCATCACAACAACATGTACTTGACAAGAGAGGGATTTTCTTGAGTCGTCGTGTACGAAAAATCTGATTAACTTATTTTTCTTTATAACTGTAGATGAGCAAATTTACTAACATAAATTTACAACCAAACAAAAAAA
>NZ_DAITON010000208.1:0-2442 GCF_036834105.1 Anoxybacillus sp.
CCTTTTTTTGTTTGGTTGTAAATTTATGTTAGTAAATTTGCTCATCTACAGTTACTTATATAATAAGCACCAAGTCCACCTGCATCATTGTTTCTTCTTGCATAATAAACATAATCATGAGCAACAGACCAACTTGTAGTGTTTTGGTTACCTTGATACCATCAGCGCAAATCGCCCCACCAATCCATATTTACTCCGCCACCGCGGCTAATTGCTTGTGAAATAAAGTTTGTACAATTGTTTGAGAAAACTGTAAAGTCAGGGTTGTTTTTGTTATACCAATTGTATGCATATGATCTAGCTCCTGATCGATTGTACAAGTGTTGTGCGGACATTATGCTTATGTCGTTCGTTGCTTCAATAACTTGTTGTCTATTCATTTCTTCAATTGGGGGTAAGTTGCTATTTGATGCCTGTTCACCAGTGTAATCCATTTCATCTTCAAATTTGTAATCAACTAATGCATATAACTTGCTTCTTTTGTTTTCGCTGGACGTGAAAATAAACTCATGTGTTCTTGTTTCAAGCCATGGATGTTCTTCCATCTGTTTTTTGTTTTTGTACTGGTAGTATTTAGCTACCTCCACTTTCAAACTTAACTTAATTGTTTCATTTACCTGATTTATTTGTATGTCGTCTACGTTCAAAATTTCTATTTTCTTGTACGATGCACCTAATTTATTTATATAATCTTGGTCTCTTTTTATAATATTCTCTAATCTGAGTTGCGACTTAGTATTTTTTATTTGAATGTCTACATTTTCTTCTTCTTCATTATTTTGAGGGATAAGGGAGGTGTACCTTTTTTCGATGATCCTTAAAGCTTCTTGAACAATTTTATTTTTCTCCTGTTCACTTATACTATCGTAGGCTAAAGCATTCGATGGAGAAAAAGTAAAAAAACAAAGCAAAAAGGGAAGGAAAGCGAGAACGACGTTTCTCATAGAACACTCCTCCTTATGAAAATAAATGTAACTCACTAATCATATTAACACTTATGTAAAATAGTTTCAATATATGGATCAGACAGGCTCCTTATTATACCAAATCAGGAACCTGTCTTTTTTTCTCCCACAAACATTTTACTCATACATCCGATTAGGTGTTTAACAGTGTGATTTCATTAGGAGAACGTACGTATGACTTTATAATATAGGAAACATATTATTGATCAAATAAGGAATTAGTATATGAACAAACAATAGGGGAAATGTTCCCCTATTGTTCAGTTGAAAACATAAATTTTTGTGTGCGAGAACGGACGTTTAGGACGAGCCCAATCGCAAGCATGTATGTTGCGAGCGAGCTTCCACCGTAGCTGACGAACGGAAGCGGAAGTCCGGTAATTGGCAGCAACCCGATCGTCATGCCGACGTTTTGGAACACTTGGAACGTGATCATGCCGATGACGCCCGCGCATAAATAGCTGCCAAACGGATCGTGGCAATCTAACGCGATTTGAATCATACGATAAATAAGCAAGAAAAAGAGGGAGACGACGAGGCTCGCTCCGATAAAGCCGAACTGTTCCCCGATAATGCTAAAAATGAAGTCGGTATGTGACTCAGGCAAGTACACGTCTAAATTTTTATATCCTTTCCCATACAACTCTCCCGAGCCAATCGCAAGAAGCGATTTTATGAGCTGAAATCCTTGTTCGCTCGCATATTCATACGGATTAAGCCAACCGTAAAAACGGTTTAGCTGATATTGCTTGATTTTTAACACATCAGGGAAATATAAAAACGCCACGATAAAAGCTGTTGCCCCGAGTATAGCTACCCCGGCAATTGACGCAATAATGCGCAAGCGAATACCGGAAACGAGAATGAGCGAGCCGGCAATCGCCATAAACACCATCGACATTCCCATATCTGGCTGACGCGCAAGCAAAAATAGCGGCGGCAGTAGCGCTAAGCCGATTTTTCCAAGCAACTTGAAGTCGTCTTGCAATGTCGGGTCGTTGTATTTTTCGCGATGGTTGACGATCATGCGGCTAATGACGATAATCATAAAAATTTTCATTAGCTCAGAAGGTTGGAAGTTACCTCCGGGTAGGCTGTACCAACTCGTCGCCCCTTTAATCGTTAATGTACCCGGAACGTTTAGTTCTAATCCGAGCAAAAGGATGATGCCAAAGCCATACAAATACCAAGCGATTTTAAACAACCGGTCGTAATCAAAAAGCATCGTCACCGCAATGACGACAGCACCGACACCGTACCACATGAGCTGTTTTTGGGCGAAGTTAATATGTTGCAGTTTGACAGGAAGCGTCTCCCGCGCACTTTCGATAGCGACGGCGCTCACGATTGCGATTAAAAATAAAATAAACAATAAGTGATAATCTATTTTTGTCTGAACCGTTTTTTCGTTTTCCATTACCGTTCCGTTACAGAAAACTTATAAGACTTTATAAGATAGCTAAAAATCTTATAAAGA
>NZ_DAITON010000209.1:0-2331 GCF_036834105.1 Anoxybacillus sp.
TTTCTTTTTAAACCAATGAAATAAGTGAACATCAAGCGACTGGCTAATTAAAAAAGCAAGCAAACTACCAAGTGCAATACGTGGTAACAAACCGAAAATGGTTTCTAACGCTGGTTGAGCAAAGTCGCTGGCATGCGGCTTAAATAGTAAAGCAAGTTGCATCACGATCGTAAGTGAAATGAGTGTAAAAAAGCCAAGCCATACCGCTTTTTGTGCTTCTTTTTTTCCGTATTTTTCACTTAAAATGTCAGTCACCAAAAAGGCGGTTCCGTACATGGCGTTTCCAAGTGTAGCTGTCATGCCAAGCAATTCAACCGTTTTAACGACTTGTAAATTAGCAACAACAGTAGAAAAGCCGATCCAGACGAATAAACCTGAGCGACCAAAGAAACGATAAATGAGCAATACAAGTGAAAATGTAATGATGGCAGAAAAAAGACCGAGTATTTCGTTGAACAAGATGATCCCTCCCTTGTATGAAAGTATAAAGGCACAAAGGATATTATACAATTGAGATCACTTTTTGTCTAAACTGTTATAATAAAATCAAAAAGAAAAGGTGAGAGATATGAAGGTGTTTATGGAGTGGACATATGTAACACCGAAAAAAAAGGAAATGGTGTGGACATCAAAAGAAATGGAAGTGGAAGAGGCTCTAATTATTGCAGAAGATATAGAGAAAACGGGGAGAGTAAAGCAGCTTTTATTTTATGATGATCGTGGTGTGTCGTGGTCGAAAAAAGAGTTGGCTAAACTAATGAAAAAAGTAGAAACAGAGCCACATGATGTTATTGCATATTTTGATGGTGGTTTTGATCGCCAATGTAAAAAAGCAGGAGTTGGAGTTGTTGTTTATTATAAACAAAATGGTGCAACATTCCGTATGCGCGCGAATGCGCAGTTAGATGAATTGCAGTCAAATAATGAAGCGGAGTATGCAGCATTCTATTTTCTACTCGAACAGCTTGAACATCTTGGTGTTCATCATTTGCCAGTCGTTTTCCGAGGCGATGCGCACGTCGTATTTCACCAATTATCTGGTGAATGGCCTGTATTTTCTGAAGAGGGGGGATGGGTTGAACGAATCGAGCAAAAAATGAAGCGACTTGGCCTTTCTCCAATTTATGAGCCAATTGTTAGAAAAGAAAACGGTGAAGCGGATCAGTTAGCGACACAAGCACTTCGCGGAACGATGATCAGGAGTACAATACAGCTGGAGCGTGAGTGATGAAGCGCAAAGATGTATTACTTCGGTTAAATGAATTGTTTGATACGTACTGCGAAGGATGTTTTGTGAGAAGAACATTTCGTAAAGAGTGCGGAAAATCGTATGCGCAATCATTTTGCATTCAAACATGTACAGTAGGGGAAAAAATACAACAATACGGTCAGTTGCTTGTGAAACAAAAAGTGTCACAAGGTGTCCCATATGCTCGGGACACCTTGTGACTACATGTGATTGATCGTCTCTGATAATTGATGATGTGCGTCTGCTAGTTCCTTTTCACATTGTAACAACAAAGGATCTTCTTCGTTTGTTTTGATGCGTGCAATCGCTTCTTTGGCATTTTTAATTGCCTGTTTTGCATGATCAAACGCATGGCTATCTAAGCTCATCGTTGCTGCTGCAACCATTTTTTTTGCTGACTCAACCGCCAAGCGCGCATTTTCGATTTCTGTAAATACGCTATTGGACTGAAGATGCGGTTTTTTTAGATTTTGTGTCATTGCTATCCCTCCTCGTTTGTAGTATTTGTGTGAAAGGAGGGGAGTATGTAATGAAAAAAGACCAGCGTTTGCTGGTCTTTTCGTCGAGCTATATATGAATCATCTCAGACGATTATAATTTCACTACGTTTGCAGCTTGAGGGCCACGGTTTCCTTGAACGATTTCAAAAGAAACTGCTTGACCTTCTTCTAACGTTTTGTAGCCTTCACCTTGGATTGCTGTGAAGTGTACGAATACATCGTCTCCACCTTCAACTTCGATGAATCCGTAACCTTTTTCGTTGTTAAACCATTTTACTTTACCGTTTTGCATAATACTGAATCCTCCTAATACCTTTTAGCCAATAGGCTAACGAAAAAATTTTTCATATAACGGAATATACTCACAGCAACCGTCTGGTGCAGGACATATATTCAGTTAGATGATAATTTGACTATACACGAATGACAAGGAAGAGTCAAGACAAAAAGGCGATTTTTTCAAAAAAATTTTTTAGAGGAGCATTCCTGTTAGAAAGGTTTTCGGGGACTTGAAAGAAAAAAGCCCTTCTTGGTATGATGCAGGGGTGTCAACACCTAAAATCAGACCAAGGAGGACTACAA
>NZ_DAITON010000210.1:0-2302 GCF_036834105.1 Anoxybacillus sp.
TTATGAAGTTAAGAAGGGATCGTATGAAAATCACGATTAAAGACATTGCAAAGTTAGCGGGTGTGTCACCGGGTACAGTATCGAAAGTGTTAAATAACTATCATGATGTTGGAGAAGAGACGAAAAAAAGAGTGTTAGAAATTATGGAGCAGACCGGGTATGTCGCTGCTCGAATTCAAAAAGATACAGCCCATAAATCAAGAGTTGTCGGTGTTATTTACGCCGGGGAAATTAACGCCGACTTCAATCATCCGTTTTTTATCGAGGTCATGAACTCCTTTAAAAAAACAATGGGATCGTTCGGCTATGACCTCCTCTTTTTTTCAAATGAGCGGTTTGAGGAAGGGGAGGAAGATTACTATGAGCGGGCGATGCGTTACAAAGTAGATGGGGTCATGATCATTAGCGGTGAACGGGTCCAGCCGTCCATTTATCGTTTAGACATGAGCGACATTCCGTGCATCGGTGTTGATATTCCGCTTGAAGGAAGCCGTTCTGCTTACATTATGACAGATAACTATAAAATTTCAGCTAAAGTAGTAGAGCACTTTTATTTGTGTGGCTATCGCCATATCGGTTATATTGGGGGCTTACCGGGGGCGCAAGTGACAAAAATTCGTGAAGAAGGATTTCGAAACACGATGAAAGAATTTGGGTTAACGATTCATGATGAATGGTTCGCTCAAGGGGACTTTTTTGTAGAGAGCGGCTATGAAGCGATGAAAAAGATTTTGCGTTCGTCACAGCGTCCTGAAGCGGTATTTGCGGCGTCGGATTTAATGGCGTTTGGTGCGATGAAAGCGATAAAAGAGCAAGGTTTGAAAGTACCTGAAGATATTGCGATTGTTGGATGTGATGATATCGAGGCGTGCAACTATACTGATCCGCCTTTAACTTCCGTTCGGCAAGATAAAGAAAAAATCGGGAGACTTGCCGCTTATATGTTAAGGGATATTATACATCGCCAATTCCAGCCGAGGGCAGTAATGGTTGAGCCCGAATTAATTATTCGCGAATCTTGCGGCAGCAATCGATTATATGGACTGACGTAAAGAAAGCCCCCTATCGTTACAAATATAGGGGGCTATGAATGTTCTTTATTTTCAACCACATGTTTTAAAATAGATAGCTTATTTTCCCAAAAACGTTCGTAAAATGCTAGCCACTGCTTTAACTCTGTTAATGGTTCTAAATGGAGATAGTAAATTTTCTCTCTACCTAATTTTCGACTTTGGACTAAGTTTGCTTCAGCGAGAATGTTTAAATGCTTCGTAACAGCTGTTCGGCTAATTGGAAAATGTGCTGCAATAGCCGAGATCGGTAGTTCTTTTTTTTCCGCCAGTAAACGCAATACGTCCCTTCTTGTTTTGTCCGCAATCGCTTGAAAAACATCGTGCTTTTTTGGTGAAGTCACCTATGATGCCACAACCTTTCGAAGCTTTTCTAAAATGCCT
The DNA here is from genome assembly GCF_036834105.1 of Anoxybacillus sp. Taxonomy (NCBI): domain Bacteria; kingdom Bacillati; phylum Bacillota; class Bacilli; order Caryophanales; family Anoxybacillaceae; genus Anoxybacillus; species Anoxybacillus sp. The sequence goes on from NZ_DAITON010000210.1 coordinate 1,455, forward strand.
GTCCAACCTTGTGCCATACGATCACGGATCACAGATTGTTTCTCATTTGCTTTCGGGAGAATGTCATCTCCGCTTCCCCATCCTCCGTGGATGAGAGTAAATTCTGTTTTGTCTCCTAAGTCTTTTAAAATAAAAGAAACGATCCACCCATCTTTGTCCCAAGAAAAAGAAAGAAGATGGGGCTTTTCCACTTTCAATACTTTACACGGTGAAGGTCCAAAAGGAGTTTGTAAGTGAAACTCATGTCCTTCAATGGGCTGAAAATCATTTGGCATAAACCATGTAGCAATTCCTTCCGATGTAGAAACAATATCCCATACTTTTTGAATTGGCGCTTCGATGACAATGGTTTGTTGAATATCTTGAACAGTTTGGCTCACAAATGTCCCTCCTAAATATATAACCATTTGGTTTCGTATTTATTATATGCAACCATTAGGTGTTATGTCAAATCCCTTTCCCATTTGTAGCATGCTACGATACGTATTATCATTTACGTTGCATATCGATTATTGAGGGAATATGTTTTTGAAAAAGTTGTGAACAAGGTATTGACTTGCCTAGGAGGAGTCGATATAATGTAAAACGTAATTACGAAACAGGGACACCTGTTTTTTATTTTTACATTTTATTCGACAAATTTCTACTTTTTCTGCATGTGCGGGTGTAGTTTAGTGGTAAAACCTCAGCCACGAGCGATACATCATCGAGTAATCGGCGAGTTGCCTCGACGCATCCATCATCATCGAGTAAGCGAGTAGAGGAAGAGGCATGGTCGGGCGTGATAAATGATTGTGGGTATAGTGAACTTAAGCGTGCGGGTGTAGTTTAGTGGTAAAACCTCAGCC
>NZ_DAITON010000211.1:0-2295 GCF_036834105.1 Anoxybacillus sp.
ACGTACGGTGGAAGAAGAAGCGGTTGCGGATGTCGTGCGGACAGCGAAAGAAGTGATCCGAACGAATGCGCCAACCACGGCGTTGGAGGCAAAAGAAACACAGTTAAAGCAGGTCGCTGAAGTACGGAAACAAGCAGAAAGTGCCCCAAATGTGAGAGCAATCGAGCCGCAAGTGAGAGAAGTCGCTCGTACGTTACCAGCGAACGAAGCAGAGAAAGTCATTCAAGCATTAAATCAAGCAAAATTATTTGAAGCAGTTGGTCGTGGTGCAGAGGCACAGCAAAAGCTCGTGCAAACGTTACGTGCCATCGAACAACAGCTCGTGCCTGAATATGTCCATCGTGCAAATATGATTGCCGATCGCCTTGAACAACAAACAATGACGTTGGCAGAAGCGGTTCGTGAGCTTCAAGGTGATGCGACACTTGCTAAACAACCAAATATGGCGCAAACGCTTCAGCAAGTTACACAAATGCTCGACAAACAACGCCAACAGCTATTCACAGCCCTTGTAATAACAGAAAGTGGAAAACGTGTAACGAATGATGTACGTGTTGCTATCGCTCAAGCGATGAAAACGATACAAAAGGAGCCAAATGTGAAAGAAGCGCTAAACGTGGCGCGTGCGCAACTCGCTCAACATATGGAACCGTCACTTCATGAAGCGTTTGCTCGTGCTGATGAGCTTGCAGAAAACGGGCGAGAAATGGCCGCAAGACAAACGGTCGTTCAAGCGCTTCAACAAGTTGAACAGACGTTGTTGCCAAACAATACCTCAACAGCTGATGATGCGGCGTACGAATCGTTAGCTGCGCTCGGCTTGCAATCAAAAGATATTATCGTGCAAACCGTCACGAAACGGATGGCAGAAGCGACGAAACAGTTCCAACAAACGAAGCGTGATATGATGCGCAATTTAGAGGCGATTGATCATCTCATTACTCAATACAAGCAAGCGGCGCGACCGCAAGCAAAACAATTGCTAGAAACGACGATTAAACAGCTCGACCAAACGATTTTAAAAAGCGATGCGATGTTGTTTGCCGATATGACGATGGAGAAAAAATTACTGCAAGCAAGTTCGCAATTAGCAGAAGCGAAAAAGCTGTTAGAGAAAGGGCAAATGACAGAAGCGCAAAAAATCGTAAAACAAGTAAAAAGTACGCTTGAACAAATGCAATTTAAGCCGTCCGATGTGAAAGTGAAGCATTTTGTCGACGCTCAGTCTCTTAAACAACAAGCGCCAGAACAAGCATTACTCGCGCAATGGAACGATGTTGTCCAACCGGAGCCGTCCGCGCGTCATATGCTGCAAACGATTCGTCGCCTCGGCTTGATGCATGAAACCGATATGGCGAATGCACTCGTGTTTAACGGTGAAAGCGAACAAACGGAAGATACGATGAAAGGACTCTTAATGAAATTAGCACAGACAGGTGGAGAAGCAGCGAAACAAGCAGAACAAGCGTTGACGAATATGACCGGGCAACAGCTGCTGAATAAAAACGATCAAGGAAGTGCGATGCAAACGCTCTTTTTTACGATCCCGTTGTTGCTACAAAAGGAAGTAAAAGATGTGAAAGTATATGTCAATGCCCGAAACGACGGAAAACGAGTCGATTGGGAAAACTGCAGCTTATACTTTTTACTTGAAACGAAAAAGCTCGGCGATGTCGGCGTGCTGTTAAGTGCGAACGAACGAACAATTTCTGTGACGTTTCGTAACGATCGCGAAGATTTTGCAGAGCGCATGCGTCCGCTCATCGAAACGGCGACAAAAAGGTTGGAAGACATCGGCTACCGCGTCGGTCACGTACAATTTACGACGTTTGAGAAAAAAGAAGAAAAAACGAATGAGCCGAAACGGGCAACATGGACGGAGAAAGGATATGATTTTACAATATGATGTACTTTAACCAAAAACGAAAACGGGAAATAAACGGTCCGTCGGCGGCGGTCATTCGCTATGAAGAAGGAGATAAAGCGCCGACCGTCGTCGCCCACGGGTGCGGCTATGTGGCAGAAAAAATTATCGAACTCGCCAAACAAAATGGAGTGCCCGTCGAACAAGATGCCGCGCTCGTACAACATTTACTTGATCTTGACCTTGGCGATACGATTCCCCCACAACTGTACGCAGTCATCGCAGAAATTTTAATTTTAATTGAAAAAATGGAACGAAACTATTAAACATTGAAAAATCGTGACGATAAATAAAGTAGGTGAACGATAAAAGGAGAGTGAGCGCGTGGAATTTTTAACCGAAGAAGCGGTGTATAAAAAAACGCCGCAACA
>NZ_DAITON010000212.1:0-2283 GCF_036834105.1 Anoxybacillus sp.
GGAGGGGAAGAGATGGGGATTACGGTCATTCAAATCGGGGGATTGTATGCATTGTATATCGTCGGTTCATTCATTCAGCGACTGCTTCACGTTCCAATTCCAGGAAGTGTGATAGGAATGTTGCTATTGTTTTTTCTTTTAATGACAGGGATTGTGAGAGAAAAGTGGGTTGCGCGTGGCGCAAATATGCTTTTATCTCACTTAACCCTTTTGTTTATTCCGGCAACAGTTGGTGTCATGGATTATGTTGAGCTTTTTTCTGGAAAGGGGATATGGTCTGTCGTCATCGTTGTCATTAGCACAACTATAGTTATGTTTTTTGTTGGTTTGATTGGACAGTGGGCACAAACACGCGAACAAAAGCGGCAAATGCGTGAGGTGAAGGGAGCATGATTGGAATCAGTTTGCTCGTCTGGACGATTTTTGTCTATATGGCTATGCGCAAATTGTATGCCCGCTTTTATTTTCCATTGCTCGTGCCGATTGCTACAAGTACAGTCGTGATGATCGTTACGTTATCGATTTTTCGTATCTCATATGAGCAATATATGACTGGAGGAAAATGGCTCGTTCATTTGCTCGGTCCTGCAGTCGTCGCTTTAGCTTTGCCGCTCTACCAACATCGCCGTACGTTAAAACAGTTTTTATGGCCGTTGTTATGCAGTACATTTTTTGGCACAATGATCGGGATGGGGAGCGGCCTATTATTGGCTCGCCTTTTTCATTTACCGGAACAGGTCGTTCGTTCGATCATTCCGAAATCAGTTACATCGCCTGTAGCAATGGATATTGCGAAGTTGATTGATGGCATACCGACGCTTGCGGCAGTATATGTAATGATCGCTGGAATTTTTGGCGCGATGTTTGGCCCTAGCCTTTTTCGTATGTTTCGCATAACAACAGCATTAGGTATAGGGAGTGGGCTTGGCGCGGCTTCGCACGGGATTGGTACGGCAAAAGCGCTTGAAATCGGAAAAAAAGAGGCTGCCATTAGTTCTGTTGCGATGACGCTAAGTGCAATTTTCGCCTCTCTTCTTTGCCCGTTGTTGCTTTTGTTGTAGAATGAAAGTAACCATTTGATGCTGGAGGTTCGATTGTGGGACAGCTCATTAAGCTTCAAGATTATATTTCGCGCTACGAGCTAGATATTTACCATTATCCGAGCGAGTTTATTCGCTTGAAAAAAAAACAATGGGAACGAATGAAACAAGCATGGGAGGCGGGGCAACTCGTTCCGAAAGTACAGTCATCTGAGTCGTGGAAATGGCTTGAGGAAGAACCGTCGCTTTTCGATAAAATGAAACAAATATGGAAAAGGAAGAAAATAGAAGAAAAGGAGAACGATCAGCCGAAGGAAGAAGACGACTTTGCTTTTTCAGTTGCGTCAGAGCCTCGCACGATAGAAGAGTTAAAAATATTATTTTTAGAGAAGTTATTTCAACTGCAAATTCGTTGGGCAAGTTCGACATTGACAGAAGAGTCCATTATTCATCCGAAATATTATCATGATGTATATTTAAAATATTTTTTACAACGGTTTCCTGACACATATTTATGTATGTATAAACCTGTATTTTTATTAAAAAAAGCACCGGTTGAGTTAAATACGATTCTCATTAGCCCAACAACGACGTGGTGCATTGCGTTTACAGAGGAACAAAGCAACAACATTATTGTCGGTTCGGCAGATCGGTTTTGGACGGAGATGGTTGGCGGGATAGAACGAAAAATCGTCAATCCAATGACTTCGCTCGATCGAACGGAAAAAGTTGTCCAAACTATTTATAAACGATGTTCCGTTGATATGCCGATTAAGAAAGTGTTAATTAATCGCGAAGGGTATATTGATTATCGTTATGCTCCGAACGATCTAGAAATCATTGATCGCCGCCATTATGACGCATGGTTTATGTCGCTCAGGCAGTTGACGATGCCGCTAAAGCATGTACAGCTCAAGGCTGCTCAATCGTTGCTAACATATTGTGATGCGCGCTATTATGATCCGCTTATAGTAGAAGAGATGGAAGAGGCTGACGAGTAAAGTTCAGCCTCTTTTTCAAAGGGGATCAGGACTCGGTTTGCCAATGTAATACCCTTGGGCAAAATGAATACCGATTTCTCGACAGTATTCCAATTCTTCTTTTCTTTCAATTCCTTCGGCAAGAACGTGGATACCGAGCGTATTGGCGATATGCGTTACTTCTTTCAAAAATGTTTGTTTTTCTTTTTCTTGATCGCAGTTTTGAATGTAATGGCGATCGATTTTTACGTAATCTGGTTGCA
>NZ_DAITON010000213.1:0-2277 GCF_036834105.1 Anoxybacillus sp.
CGCCTTCTAAATAAGCGATGGCTGGAAGAACTCGGCGCTGGTCTTTTACGATCGCTTCAACCATCTCAGCAAGGGACGCAGCTGGCGCATAATAAGCGCTACCGTTGCCTAGCAAGTTGACGATTTCACCGCCACCTTTACGCGTACGTTCAACAATGGCATCTAAACGCTCTTTTGGGATTAACGTTTCGAGCGGAATGCCCCCTGCATATGAGTAACGCACAAGCGGTACCATATCGTCTCCATGACCGCCTAAAACAAATCCTGTAATGTCTTTAACAGATAAGTTTAATTCTTGTGCAACAAATGTCCGGAAACGCGCGGTATCTAATACACCAGATTGGCCGATGACGCGGTTTTTCGGAAAGCCTGATTCTTTAAATACTGTATATGTCATCGCATCTACTGGGTTTGTTAAGACGATAATAAAGCAGTTCGGTGAGTATTTAACGACTTCTTTCGTTACAGCTTTCATAATGTTTTGATTTGTCGTTACTAAGTCGTCACGACTCATCCCTGGTTTGCGTGCAATCCCCGCAGTGATGACAACGATGTCCGAATCAGCCGTATCCGCATAATCCGACGTACCAATAATGTTGGCGTCAAAACCAAGAACTGGGCTTGACTCAAGCATATCGAGCGCCTTGCCTTTTGTCGGATTTTCCAATTGTGGAATGTCGACAAGAACGATATCACCTAGCTCTTTTTGCGCTAAAATAAACGCTGTTGTCGCTCCTGTAAATCCAGCACCGATAATTGAGATTTTTTTACGTTTCATACCCACGTTCTTCCATCCCCTTTTTATTTTATTCGCTCATGTTTCGAATGAGGGCATCCGCAAATTCAGAGCATTTCACCTCTGTTGCACCTTCCATTAAGCGAGCAAAATCATATGTGACCACTTTGGATGCAATTGTTTTTTCCATAGAGTCAATAATGAGTTTCGCTGCCTCGTTCCAACCGAGATGTTCAAACATCATTACACCAGATAAAATGACCGATGACGGATTTACTTTATCTAATCCTGCATATTTTGGTGCTGTGCCATGCGTTGCTTCAAAAATTGCATGACCTGTTTCATAGTTAATGTTTGCACCTGGAGCGATACCGATGCCGCCTACTTGTGCTGCAAGCGCATCAGAAATGTAGTCGCCGTTTAAGTTCATCGTTGCAACGACATCAAACTCGCGTGGACGAGTTAAAATTTGTTGTAAGAAAATATCTGCAATCGCATCTTTGATGATAATTTTTCCTGCTGCTTCTGCTTCCGCCTGCGCTCTGTTTGCAGCCTCTTTTCCATCCGTTTCAACGATGCGATCATATTCTGCCCATGTAAACACTTGATCGCCAAATTCTTGCTCAGCTAATTCGTAACCCCAGTTTTTAAACGCACCTTCTGTATATTTCATAATGTTTCCTTTATGAACGAGCGTCACCGATTTGCGGCCGTGTTCAATCGCATATTTAATCGCCGCCCGCACTAATCGTTTCGTTCCTTCCTCTGAAATTGGCTTAATGCCGATTCCTGATGTTTCAGGGAAGCGGATTTTGCGTACGCCCATCTCATTTTGTAAGAAATCGATCACTTTTTTTACTTCTGGCGTTCCTTTCGCATATTCGATTCCAGCATAAATATCTTCCGTATTTTCACGGAAAATAACCATGTCTGTATCTTCAGGGCGCTTAACTGGAGAAGGAACTCCTTTAAAATAGCGAACCGGACGTAAGCATACAAATAAATCGAGCTCTTGGCGAAGCGCAACGTTTAATGAACGAATGCCACCACCGACCGGCGTTGTTAACGGACCTTTAATCGCAATTATGTATTCACGAATCGTATCAAGTGTTTCTTGTGGCAACCATTCACCTGTCAACTTAAACGCTTTTTCACCAGCAAGCACTTCTTTCCAAACGATTTTCCGTTCACCTTTATACGCTTTTTCAACAGCTGCTTCCAATACGCGAGAAGCGGCTGCCCAAATATCTGGACCTGTCCCATCCCCTTCAATAAATGGGATAATTGGATAATTTGGAACGTTTAATACTCCGTTTGTAACTGTAATTTTTTCTCCTTGCATCATCATACCTCCAAATCATGTAGTGTAAAAAGGTGAGAGGTGAACTTCTCACCTTTTCTAAACAATCGTTATGCGCGTTCTTCAAGCGGTACGTACACTTGTCTCATCGGTCCTGTATATTCTGCACGCGGGCGAATGAGACGGTTGTTTTCGTACTGCTCTAAAATGTGCGCGAGCCAGCCTGACATGCGGCTAATAG
>NZ_DAITON010000214.1:0-2261 GCF_036834105.1 Anoxybacillus sp.
ATACTTATCACGACCGAGATGTGAACGCAAGTATCAATATGAAAAACGAAGCCATCAGGCTTCTTAACCGCAGGAACTGTGGGGATCGCCTACTAAATAACCGAAGGGGACTTCGGTGTTCGTAGGAATCCGCTATGGCTTTAGCCTAGCGGTAGTTCAATGTTAGAAAGAAAAAGGGGCGAATATATCGGCAGTTTAATTGTCTCATACGAATATAAAGACGGGCTTTTTCAAGCAACCCATATCGATTTCATCCGCCATTAGCCGTTGCGTACGCAATGGCTAAAAATTTTTTAAAAAAGTATTTGACAAAGTAATGGACAGTACGTATAATGAAAAGTGTGTTCGATGACACAACAACATACGATTCCGTAGCTCAGCTGGGAGAGCGCCACCTTGACAGGGTGGAGGTCGCTGGTTCGAGCCCAGTCGGAATCATCGCAAAACCCGAGTTCGATGAAAGAGCTCGGGTTTTTTGTTTTGTGGGCATTTTTTAGTCTTAACAGGGAATGACTAAAAAAAGATAGCTAGAATCTGGGAATTTTGCTATAGTGAAAATGTAGGAAACAACAATTGATGGAGGCAACAGTATGAGCAAGTTAACGCTACAAGAACTTGAATCTCATTTATGGGAATCGGCGAATATATTGCGTGGCAGTATTGATTCTTCTGACTATAAAAACTATATTTTTGGAATGTTGTTTTTAAAACGATTAAACGATGTGTTTGTCGAAACTGCTGAGCGGATTGAAAAAGAAGAAGGTGAAGATTACGGTTGGTATGATCGTGATGAACATCAATTTTTCGTACCTGAAAAAGCACGTTGGAGTTATATTCAATCTCACTCCCAAGACGTGGGTGCGGTCATTAACAAAGCTTTTGAACTATTAGAAGATGAAAACCCTTCCCTACAAGGGGTATTAGCGAATATTGATTTTAACGATAAAGAAAAACTGTCAGATAAAACTATTCTTCAATTAGTACAACACTTCTCGCAAATTGACTTGCGCAACGAAAACTTATCCGAACCTGACATCCTTGGACGTGCTTATGAGTATCTCATTAAACAATTTGCTGACGATGCAGGGAAAAAAGGCGGCGAGTTTTATACGCCAAGCCAAGTCGTTAAATTAATTGTCAAACTCATTAAACCTGAAGAAGGCATGCGTGTATGCGATCCAACCGCAGGATCTGGTGGAATGCTTATTCAATCGGTTGACTACATAAAAGAAAAAGGTGGCAACCCACGCAACATTACATTGCACGGTCAAGAGAAAAACTTAAATACGTGGGCGATTTGTAAAATGAACTTGTTGCTTCACGGTTTAAGCGACCATGAAATTAAAAAAGGCGATACGATTCGTGAACCGAAACTATTAGACGAAAACGGAGAGCTTCTATTATATGATCGCGTCATTGCTAATCCTCCGTTTAGCTTAAAAAACTGGGGACGTGAAGAAGCAGAAGCAGACGCATTTAACCGTTTTCGCTTTGGTTTACCGCCAAAAAACGCAGGAGACTATGCGTTTATTCAACATATGATTGCTACACTCAATGATGAAGGAAAAGCTGGAGTTGTCATGCCGCACGGTGTTCTTTTCCGCGGCGGAGCGGAAGGAAAAATTCGTCAAGGCATCTTAGAAGAAGATTTAATTGAAGCCATTATCGGTTTGCCGGCGAACCTATTCTATGGAACAGGTATTCCAGCATGCATCCTTATCATCAATAAAAACAAAGAAGAGCATAAAAAAGGAAAAGTTCTTTTCATTGACGCATCTAACGACTACCAAGAAGGAAAAAATCAAAACGTTCTTCGAGATGAGGACATTCAAAAAATTGTCAGCACATACGATGCGTGGAAAGATGTCGACAAATATAGCCGTGTCGTTACATTAGAGGAAATTAAAGAAAATGACTATAACTTAAACATTGCACGTTACATTGACACAACTGAAGAAGAAGAACAAATCGATGTGGCAGAAGCCCTTCGTCAACTTCGCCAACTCGAACAAGAACGGGATGAAATTGAAAAGGTGATGTATGGGTATTTGGAGGAGTTGGGGTATGGTGAGTAAAGAAAAAATAACAAATGCTAATAGCTTTCCTAAGGATTGGCCAATAAAAAAGTTAGCGGATATTGGCTCAACTTATGGCGGTTTAATCAATAAAAGCAAAGAGGATTTCACTGAAGGTAACTCAAAATTTATAACTTATAAAAATATATACAACAATACATTTATCAACACTAATGAATTAGAAAG
>NZ_DAITON010000215.1:0-2256 GCF_036834105.1 Anoxybacillus sp.
TGTTCGTATGTTTCACGAAATTCTTTCGCATGATTTGGGTTAAAGCCATTCTTTTTTAATTCGTTTTCTAGTGCGTTGTAAATGACGTTGAATGCTGCATCTGTTTTTGCCTCAAGCTCTTGGGCAGCTGTGTTGTATTTGGAGAAGAAGTAATTAAATGATACCGATTGTCCATTTGCTTTTCTTTCCTTGTACTCTCCAATTGCGTGATCGACAAGCGCGTCAATTCTAGCATTCGCTTGCTGTTGGAGGAGTTCAAACGATGGGCGATACTTTTCTTTAATGCTTGCGACCGTTACTTGTTGGACGGGTTCGTTTGTTTTGTTGTCTTCATTTGTATCATTTTGTTTGTTTGATTCGCTTTCGTTATTTGTTCCTTTTTCATCGGATGGCGACGATGACTTGTTTTCCTCCTCATGTTCTGTTTCATTGTTGTTTGCTTGACTATTTATGTCGTCTGGATTCTTTGTTGTGGATGTTTGCTCGTTTCCTGACGCAGATGACTCGCTGTCATCAGGCAACACAATTTCATATTCTTCTTCTACAATTTTAGCTACTTCTTTGTCTTCTTTTTTCAAATCTACTTTTTTATTTGTAAGAAAATAATAGTATCCCCCTGCACCACCAAGAAGCAAAACGATGATGCTAAGTGAAATGGCGATCCATTTTTTCACTTGAATGATCTCCTTTCTCTTTGTTCCGCTATGTTTATCATAACACGATTTTATAGAACAATGGACATAAAAAATGTAACCAAGCTGGAAATACGTCTTGATATCGTCATACAATTGAATTACTATAAACTTATGGAAATAAAAGATAGATTACGGCTGTTAGTACTTCCATATTTACATATATTTAAATGAGGTGATGGAATGAAAAAATATCCATGGAGTCAAAAGGCATTGCGGGCGATGATTGCAACAGCTGTTGCTTTTACCCCAGTAGTTGCGGTTGGTGGACAAGCTACACATGTTGAGGCGGCGCAAACAGTCGATCAAAAAATTGATCAGCTAGCTAGTCGGTTTTATATTTTTTACAAAAATGCTGATGAGACGACTTTGCAAAATGCAAAGAATAAGATTGATACTATTCAATACTCTCATATTTCAAATGCTGTTAGTGGGCTATCATTAAGTGACCCCGATAAACAAAATGCACTTGTTGAACTTATTAAAGGTGTAGCCAATCTCATCTATACGAAACATGCGACTTCGGCTGATCTTGCGCAGTCGGTAAAAAACTTCCGTGCAAATTATGCGGCTAAGTTTAATACGTTATTTGATGAAACAAACAACGTCACAGCAGATCAACTCATTGATTTCGTATTAGCCATGGAGTCTAATTTAGAAACTGCTATTATGCAAAATGCAGCAAAATCAAATGTATCGTATTCGTCAATCATCCAAACTGCTGTACAGAACACATTAAACGCTGGGGATTTTTCTACTTTACAAGGTAAGCTTAATTCTATTGGTTTATCTGTTGAAAAGTTATTCCAATTGCAATCGAAATTGAATGATCAAGTTATTGATACAAATAAACAAGCACGTTCCACAATGCTTCAAAGTGCATTTACGGAGAATGGTGCGATAATCGCTAATGTAGGAAATGAATATGAACTGCGTGTTCCAATTGTTCAAGGAAGTACCATAACAGTTAGCTTAACAACATCTATTCAATGGGAAACGTCGGACCCAGCAATTGCAACCTTCAGCAGCAATGTCTTGACTGTCCATCAAACAGGGACGATTGATGTTTTTGCTAAAATTGATGGAATAACAATCGCTAAAAGGACAGTCTCAGTTACGGCTGGTAGCACAGGTGGTGGTTCAGTTGTAACTCCTCCAAGCACAGGCGTAGACAATGGAAAAGTAAATGTTGGCCAAGATGCAGTAACGACAAAAGAGCAAACAAACAGCAAAGGACAAAAAGAAAAAGTAACCGAAGTGAAAGTAGACAAAATTGCAGACATCGTTAATCTTGTTTCAGCTCAAAATAAAGAAATCGTGTTAGGCGTTGGTGCGCTTGGAGCGAATGAAGTGGCAAAAGCGGAAGTGCCAGCGAAGCTATTTGCAGACGTAGCGACAAAAGAGGCAAAAGCGGTAGTGAATGTTCAAACAGATACAGCATCATATAAGTTACCTGTGGCGGAAATTCAAGCGAAGCTTACCGAAATCGCGCAAAAGCTAGGTTCAAGCACAGATAATGTAAAAATTGCTGTTGAAATCACAAAAGTAAATCCGCCTCAGGGAG
>NZ_DAITON010000216.1:0-2238 GCF_036834105.1 Anoxybacillus sp.
GAATATTTCGTTTTTATAAGGGGGATAGAGGATAGGATAATGAAAAAGTTAATTATATTTACTATTGTTGGATTCATTGCTCAATTTATTGATGGTTCGCTTGGTATGGCGTACGGAGTAACCTCGACAACACTATTACTTGCATTCGGCATTACTCCCGCTGTTGCTTCCGCATCAATACACTTAGCTGAAGTCGTTACAACTGCTGCTTCTGGTGTTTCGCATTTTAAATTTGGAAATGTGGACAAAGACATGGTCATCAAATTAATTATTCCTGGATCGCTAGGTGCTTTTATCGGTGCTTGCTTCCTAAGCAATCTCCCCAGCGATCTGATTAAACCGTTTGTATCACTTTTTTTATTGTCACTCGGCTTTTATATCATGTATCGCTTTTTATTTCTTTCGAATAAACATGTGCTACAAAAACAAAAAAAGTTATCTAACAAACAACTCGTTCCCCTCGGTTTGATAGCTGGCTTTTTTGATGCAACAGGCGGAGGAGGCTGGGGACCAATTGCAACACCGGTTCTTCTCGCAAACAACAGCATGGAAACAAGAAAAGTGGTAGGAACTGTTGACACATCTGAATTTGCTATCGCGTTGTCAGCAACAATTGGTTTTTTCATTTCACTAGGTTGGGAACAAGTTAATTGGTATTGGGTTGGAACACTTATGGTTGGAGGGATTATTGCTGCTCCAATTGCAGCTTGGTTTGTTCGAAAAATACCGGCTCACTTACTAGGGGTACTTGTTGGTGGACTCATCATTCTCACAAATACTCGGACTATACTTCATACATGGAGCATACCTGAAAATTGGGATATATTCATTTATACAACAATCATACTCGGTTGGTTTATTGCCGTCTTAAAAACAGTTTATGACTATAAAAAAATATCCTTATCTGTAACGCACGTGGATTAATAAATGGGGTTTGCAAAAAATGTGTTAAAATAGTATTATGTAATAATCTTCTAGGGATCACACACATCTTTCAGAGTTTTTCATTCGTAAATGCATACTTAAGTTAAAAATCAAAATAAAAAAAGGGGCTTTACATGAAAAAACGAAAGCTCGGACATTCAAACTTATACGTGAGTGAAATTGGGTTTGGTTGTATGTCGCTTGGTACATCGGAAAGTGATGCGATTCGCATCATTCATGAAGCGATAGACAAAGGAGTGAACTACTTCGATACAGCCGATTTATATGATCGTGGGCTAAATGAAGAAATCGTTGGTAAAGCATTAAAAGGCAAGCGCCACGATGTCATCGTTGCAACGAAAGTAGGGAATCGTTGGACAGAACAAGGAGACGGTTGGACGTGGGATCCGTCAAAAGCATACATCAAAGAGGCTGTTAAACACAGCTTACGACGGTTACAAACCGATTATATTGATGTATATCAATTACACGGCGGAACGATCGATGATCCGATCGATGAGACAATTGAGGCGTTTGAAGAGTTGCAACAAGAAGGCGTTATTCGTTATTACGGTATCTCTTCTATGCGCCCAAATGTCATTCGCGAATATGTAAAACGATCGCGCATCGTTTCTGTTATGATGCCGTATAGTTTGCTCGATCGCCGCGCTGAAGAATGGTTTCCGCTTTTGAAGCAACATCACATTAGCGTCATTGCACGCGGACCGCTTGCTAAAGGATTATTAACTGAACGTCCCATTGAGCGAGCAAGCGATGGAACGAAACAAAACGGCTATGTCGATTATTCGTTTGCTGAATTAGTTACACTTATTCCAAAACTAAAAGCCGTTGCACCAAATGAAACGCTAACGGCGATTGCCCTTCGCTTTTGTTTAGCTCATGATGCGGTTGCAACAGTCATTCCAGGTGCAAGCCGATTAACACAGCTCATCGAAAACGTCGCTGCCCAATCGGTGACGTTAAGCGATGAACAAATAGCTATATTGAAAACACTAACAAAACAAACGATTTTTACTGCTCATCGATAACCGAGGTTCGAACCTCGGTTATTTAAATTTTCGCCAATCTAAATCACTTTCTTCTAACCATTCGGCAAACGTTTTATTTTTTTCACGTTTGCGCGCCTCCTCTTTCCGCTTTGCCTCCTCTTCTTCTTTTCGTTTTTGTTCTTCTTCTAGTAGTTCCTTTTGTTTTTGCTTTAACTGCTCAATCAGTTGCTCATTTAATCGATCTTTTAGCTTGAACTACCACTAGGCTAAAGCCATAGTGGATTCCTACGAACACCGAAAGTTT
>NZ_DAITON010000217.1:0-2197 GCF_036834105.1 Anoxybacillus sp.
TCATTCCGCCAGCCGTCCACATCGATACGTCTTTTGATACTTTATATATAAGTCCAATACCCTCTGCAATCGCGTATAAAAAAGTGGAAATGGCTGCACCGGCTAGCACGATGCGAAACGGTGAAAATGACTTTGCGCCGATGCCAAATACGAGCAAGCCACCGAGCGACGCACCAAGAAAACAGGCAAATACGGTTTCGATATAGTTTGTGTCAGGAAAAAAAGCAAACATTGCGGCTAACGCGGCGTTCGCCCCTGCTGTCAGTCCGATTAATCCCGGGTCTACGAGCGGGTTTCTCGTCATCCCTTGCATAATAGCACCGGCAACAGCTAACGCGGCGCCCACAACGACAGCTGCCGCTTCACGAGGAAGACGAACCTCATAAATCATCATTGTTTGTTCGTTTGTTCCCGGCGCTGTCAGCGCTAGCCATACATCTTTGATCGTCGTCTCCGCAGCCCCAACAACAATTGAACAAACGAAGGTCACGAGTAATACAATAAAAGCAAATAAATATTTTTTCAGCATATACATCCTCTCTTTTCTTTCGCATAAAGAAAGAGGAATTCGCGACGAACTCCTCTCTCTACTATATTACTCTCCTAAAAAGTGCTTTTTGAAAAACTCAAGCTGATACTCTAACGTAATTGGGTCGTTAAAGTAAAATTCTTTTGCGTTTGCTTCAAAGACGCGATTGTTTTTCACTGCTGGGATATTTTTATACGTTTCTGTTTCTGTAAACGAAAGGTCGCCATCTGCGTTTTTACTGAAGATGACGTAATCCCCTGCAAATTGCGGAAGCACTTCAAGCGAAATCGCGTAATAGCCATCTTTTAACGCATGTTCTTCTACTGCTTTTGGCATTTTTAATTTCATTTCTTGATATAAAATTTCTGTTCCACGACCCCAGTTGTTACCGAATACATACAGCTGTTTATCGAAGTTTTCAATGACTGAAACGGTCGCATCTTCACCAATTTTCGCACGAATGTCTTCACCAGCTTGTTGCGCACGCTTTTTGAAGTCATCGATCCATTTTTTCGCTTCTTCTTCTTTATTCAACAGCTTCCCAATTTCTAAATGTTGTGTTAAATAGTCGACTTTTCCATACGTATACGTGACAGTCGGCGCAATTTCCTTTAATTTATCTAAGTTTTTATTTGTTGACGCAGCGATAATTAAATCTGGCTCCAACTCGATAATTTGTTCTAAACTTTCATCTGTCACTTCTTTTGCGTCCTTTAGATATGGCTCATAACGCGGGTTCATTTTCGCCCAAGAATCGACACCGACAATTGGGACATCTAACGCCATCACACTACCTGCTAAAAATGACGATAACACGACAACGCGTTTCGGATTGGAAGGAACTTCAATTGGACCCGTTTCTGATTCATACGTAATCGTTTTCGGTTCATTCGCTTCTTTTGTTGCTTTCTCTTGTTCGTTTTCTGCCGCTTGGTTACCGCACGCACTCAAGATGAGGACGAACAAAAGAAGAATGGACATCATTCGCTTGTTCAACATATGCTACATCTCCTTTGATTAAATGATATGTGATACACATCGGTTTGTTTGTTCGAGGGTCGCGGCCGATTTCTGCGTCAATATGAAACACTTGTCTTAATACATCAGGCGTCATGACTTGTTCGCACGTTCCCGCTTGCACGATTTTCCCGTCTTTCATGGCGATCATATAGTCCGCAAAACGAGCCGCTTGGTTTAAATCATGAAGCACCATCACGATCGTGCGCTTTTGTTCGCGATTTAAACGTTGCAACAATTCAAGCACTTCTAGCTGGTGGGCCATATCTAAATACGTCGTCGGCTCATCTAAAAAAATGATATCTGTTTCTTGTGCAAGCGCCATCGCAATCCATACTCGCTGTCTTTGACCACCTGATAACGAATCGACCGGGCGGTGTTTAAATGCAATCGTTCCAGTCATTTCAAGCGCCCAATCAATGACTTCCACGTCCCGTTTCGTCAATCGACCAAATCCTTTTTGGTAAGGGAAACGTCCGTATGAAACGAGCTCACCGACGGTTAAACCGCTCGGGCTTTCCGGGGTTTGCGGCAAAATCGCCATTTTTTGCGCCAACAATTTCGTATGCTCTTGCGAAATTTGTTTCCCGTCTAAAATGACCGCCCCTTCTTGATGACGAATAATGCGCGTCATCGCTTTTAAAAGCGTTG
>NZ_DAITON010000218.1:0-2140 GCF_036834105.1 Anoxybacillus sp.
TTATATCATACTTGAAATGATGTAAAAAATAAATAGTTTTTTTATTAATTTTTTTTGTATATTATTTCTCCATTAATCATCGTGAATATAGGGGTTGCTAAGTAGTGAAACGGATGGTAATTCCAAACGACGATGTCAGCATCTTTGCCCACTTCTATGCTGCCGACTCGGTCGTCCACTCCTAAATTTCGCGCTGGTAAAATGGTAATGCCTTCGAGCGCTTTTTGTTCATCAAGTCCTTCGCGTACAGCGATCGCCGCACAAATGTGTAAATATTGAATAGGTGTATACGGATGGTCTGTCGTAATTGAGACGTGAACACCGGCATCGGATAAAATTTTATACGTTTTCCAACTTTTGTTTTTTAGTTCTACTTTCGAGCGGCGAGTAAGTGTCGGGCCGACTGAAACGTGCAAGTTTCTTCCTTGTAGTTCTTCAGCGATGAGATGCCCTTCTGTACAATGCTCGATGCGCAAATCAAGCCCGAACTCGTCAGCTAGGCGGATCGCGGATAAAATATCATCGGCGCGATGAGCGTGAACGCGAATCGGAATGTCACGGTTTAACGCCTGAATGATGGGGATCGTACGAAAATCGTGCGGCCAATCGCTATATTTGGCGTTATAAAACGTTTCGCGAAGCATTCCCATAATGCCCATACGTGTAAGTGACTCTTTATTTCCTTGACTATGCATTCGCTTTGGGTTTTCCCCAAGGGCGAGTTTTAGACCTGCGGTTTCTTTCACAATCATTTTTGAGACGTTTTTTCCGTACGTTTTAATGACTGCGGTCGTTCCCCCGATGACATTTGCACTTCCTGGCATAATGTGTACCGTTGTAATCCCGTGTTCAATTGCATCGCGAAAACCAGGATCAAGTGGATATACGCTATCAATAGCACGCACATGCGGCGTCATCGTCTCGATTGTTTCGTTAGCATCGTTTCCAGCCCATCCTGTCCCTTCATCGTATAAGCCGAGATGTGTGTGTACGTCAATAAACCCAGGGAAGACGTATTTTCCTGATACATCAATAACTTCTGATTGTTCATATACAGGAAGGTCATAGCCTATCTCCACAATTTTTCCATTTTTAATACGTACATCTGCCCCCTTCATCGGCGGGGAAGTGATTGGGTATATTGTACCGTACTTCAGTAATATGTCTTTCATGGCAAGCTCCCTTATTTTTTTCTATTATTGTATTCGTTACGATTGTAGTATGTTCGCTAGCGCCCGATCAATAGTTGGAAACGAAAAACGGTAGCCAGCTTGCAGTAGTTTTTCTGGGGTGACGCGTTGTCCTTCCAACACGAGCATGCTCATTTCTCCTAACAGCAATTGTAACGCAAATGATGGGACGGGTAGCCAGTGTGGGCGATGTAATATGTTTGCGATCGTTTTTCCGAACTGTTTCATTGTTACAGGTTGTGGGGCGGTGACGTTGACCGGACCCGATATGTTTCCATTTCGAATCGCAAAATCTACTGCGCCGACGACATCGTCGATATGCACCCACGACATCCATTGTTGGCCGCTTCCAATTGTTCCGCCAATCAACCATTTGTACGGAAGCACGATGCGTGGCAGGGCGCCACCATGTTTCCCTAAAATAATGCCAAAGCGCATGAATACTGTGCGGACGCCGAGTGATTCGATACGTTGTCCAGCTTCTTCCCATTTTTTCACTGTTTCAGCTAAAAAGTCTGTTCCGACTTTGTTGTGACGCTCGGTAAGTGTTTCGTGTAGTGATGTGCCGTAAATGCCGATTGCGCTCGCTTGAATGACAACGCTTGGCTTATTCGGCATTTTTGCGATGAGATCGTATATCGCTTCTGTCGCTTGTAACCGACTTTCGACAATTGTTCGTTTTCTCGCGTCGTTCCAACGACCACTATTAATGGATTCACCAGCTAAGTTAATGACGACATCGATAGAAGGAAGTTGCTCCAGAGGATTTGCTTCGTTCGTTAGCCATTGTACATAATGAATATAACGATGGTGTTCCTGCTTTTGTGCATTTCGCGTTAATATATACATATGATAACCTTTTTGTGTAAAGTATGCTGTTAACGCTTGACCGACAAAACCAGTTCCTCCAGCTATTAAAATATTCATTTTTTTCCCTCCTTTCCTTCATT
>NZ_DAITON010000219.1:0-2108 GCF_036834105.1 Anoxybacillus sp.
AGCCAAACGTATGGCTATATTACAAATACACCAAAACCCCATTGGTCCAATTTTAATTTTGTTGGCATGATTGAAAAATATTTCGATATCCCTGTCGGATTCGATACGGATGTCAATGCAGCAGCGTTAGGAGAATTGTTTTGGGGAAGGGCAAAAGGGAAAAACAGCTGTATCTATATGACAGTAGGAACAGGCATTGGTGTCGGGGCGATCATCGAGGGACGTCTCGTTCACGGATTACTCCATCCAGAGATGGGACATATTCTCGTTCGACGCCATCCAAATGATACGTTTTCTGGCATTTGCCCGTTTCACGGCGATTGTTTAGAGGGGCTAGCTTCCGGTCCTGCGATCGAAAAGAGATGGGGGAAACGAGGCGCTGACCTTTCTGAACAAGATGAAGTGTGGGAACTCGAAGCTTTTTATTTAGGGCAAGCGATCGCACAGTACATTTTAGTTTTATCTCCGGAACAAGTAATTATTGGGGGAGGGGTAGCGAAACAATCCACCTTGCTACCTCGTATTCACCGTCACGTTTTAAATCATCTGAACGGATATGTACAACATGAGGTGATTTTAAAACATATTCATGATTACATTACACGACCTGGTTTAGGAGATAACGCAGGTATATGCGGAGCTTTAGCACTTGCGAAACAGGCGTTGAGGGATAAATAACAATGTTATTCAAAAGATGTCCTATACAATGGGCATCTTTTTTGGAATATATGCTTGATTTAGAGCCATTTATTTTTTGATAAAAAACTGAATATTCAATATTTTAAGTTAGTAAAAAACCATATTATACAAATAAGTATCATATTTACAAAAAAGTCATTTATCCAGGAGAAATAGAGAGAAGAGTTATCGAAATGATAAATGGTAAAAAAATTTTGAAGATCGGATGGTGAAGAAAGTGAAGGCACCTCATTGGACAAGGGAAGAAAATCTTTGCATTTATTACTACCTCGATCGTTTTCCTGAAAAAAGTAATAAAGAAATAGCACAGCTCATTAAAGAATACGAACAGTCTAACACCATTGCCCGTCGTAGTGAAGATGCCATTTATCAACATGTTGCTCAGTTAAGAGATCGTCAATCGGATTTAAATGTGCCTGATCCTGTACACAATCCCAATCGGCGTTTTAATCATTATTAAGTACGAATTGGCATTTGGGACAAAGAAGATTTGTGAACAGATTTGCAAATAGAGAGGGGTATTATTGTCAGTTAAGGAAATTTGATCTTTTCCCCTCAAAAAATAAAAACGTTAGGAGAGAAAAGCATGCTCGATCGAATCAAAGGAGGCTTGTTTGGGGTGGCGGTTGGCGATGCGCTGGGGGCGACGACAGAGTTTATGAGTGCAGAGGAAGTTCGGGAGCGATACGGAAAAGTGACAGATATCATGGGCGGTGGGTATTTTGATTTGCTGCCTGGGGAAGTGACAGATGATACAGCGATGACGATCGCCGTAGCAAAAGGGATTATTCAAAGTCCCGATAACCCGATTCCCACCATCGGTGAGGAGTTTTTGCGCTGGTATGATACGAAACCGAAGGATGTCGGAACGATTATTCGTACCGTGTTTTCCATATATAATGGTGATTGGTTTGACGCAGCGATAAAAGCTTGCGAGAAACTGAACGGCCGTTGTGCAGGCAACGGGTCACTCATGCGTTGTTTGCCGATTGCGCTTGCATATGCAGACAAAGAAAAGATGGAAGAAATCACGATATGGCATTCGCGTATGACGCATGCGGATGATAAAGCGACCGAGGCTTGTCTCATTTATAACCGCATCGCGTTTCGTTTGC
This sequence comes from Anoxybacillus sp., assembly GCF_036834105.1. Lineage (NCBI taxonomy): Bacteria > Bacillati > Bacillota > Bacilli > Caryophanales > Anoxybacillaceae > Anoxybacillus > Anoxybacillus sp. The sequence goes on from NZ_DAITON010000219.1 coordinate 1,815, forward strand.
TTCAAGGGGAGAGTTTATCAGATGCGATTTTTCAAGAAATCGCCCATACTCGCTATGAACCGATGTTGACTGAAGCTCCTTCTTGCTTGCCTGATGGCTATGTCGTACATACGATGAGTTGGGTGCTTCACTGGTTGCTTCGTTGTGAATCGTTTGAAGATGTTGTCATTTCTGCAACGAATATGGGGGAGGATAGCGATACAGTCGCTGCAATTGCAGGTGGATTGAAAGGGTTAGAGCTCACATTTCGCACCCTCTCGACAAAAATCGGGAGGATTTTTTTATCTTCCTGTC
>NZ_DAITON010000220.1:0-2062 GCF_036834105.1 Anoxybacillus sp.
CTTGTTCATCAATACGGTTGGGATGAAGCTGAACATCAAGCGTATATGGAAAAGATTGTTGAACGATTTATCAATCCTGCCATGACGGATGAAGTGACACGGGTGGCTCGTTCACCAATACGTAAACTTGGACCAAATGATCGCCTTATTCGGCCGGCGATGAAATATTACGAATGCTTCGGGGAAGTTCCTACATTTTTAGCAAAAGGCATCGCAGCGTTGCTGTTATTTGATTATGAAGGAGATACAGAAGCGGTACAGCTTCAACAAACGATAAAAGAAAGCGGAGTAGAAGGAGCACTTGTCACATATGCTCACATTCCTTCTGATCATCCGCTTGTTGTAGAAATCAAAAAACAAATGCTTCATATGTAAGGGCCATCTCCATGGATGGCTTTTTTTACATTGTTTTTTTCTTAAACAGTTTACGAATAACTTCAGCAATGACGCCAACGGCGATACCGAACGCTGAAATAACAAGAAAGGAGATGACGCTCGTTATATCACTCCACCCTTCATGGGCGCGGGTCATAGAAATAAAAACGACGTTTATCATTCCAATGATTGCAAAAGTGAAAGATACAATAGTGAATGCCGCTTTGCCGAAAAACCCACCTGCGCCGATAATGCTCGCTAAAATGAAGGATATCACCGCAAAAGCAATCCATTGTTTAAAATCCATGGAGATGTCAAGTAACAAACGAGAACCGGCCAGTGTACAAAGAAAAAGAAAAAATAAAAACACACTAATCCCGTACCAGTGCTTCGATCGATTTTCAGGAAGCATGAACATCTTCTTCACTCCTTTATCTTTTTTTTATTATATCTCATCAATGGCTTTTTAGGGATAAACGATCATAAAAAACCCCTGTTGCTTATTGTCGTTGTTTGCCATAGAATGATAGAGTCAAACTATTATAGATAGGTGAATACATTTCATGAAACGATTATTTGCACTATATGTGACGCTCATTTCTTTGTTTGGGTGTGCATTATTTCTATACATATGGCCATTTTCTAGTGTGCATGTGGAAGAGCAGTGGTTGTTGTTATTGTTGTTTGCGGGGACTGTGGCATTGCTAGATCGATATTTAATATGCCTTCCGCCTAGTGGTAATTCATTCACATTAGAATCATCGATTTATTTGTCCTTACTTTTTGTTTTTGGATTGAAATATACGCTGACTGTCCTAATGTTAGGGAGCTTTATCGTATATTTTACTCATCTTCGAAAAATGGTTTGGTGGAAACATGTATTTAATTTCTCCGTCTATGCCATTATGATATGCGGTTCATACTATGTGTACACTATTTTCGGAGGGGAAGTTGGAGAAATATCTTTAAAGTATTTTTGGGCCTATATTTTTTGCTTCCTCACCTATTTTATTTTAAACGCCGTACTTATGGCTTTATATTTTTCACTTCATTCATCTACGGACTTCATTGTCGTATTAATTAGCACAGTGAAAGAAGTTTCGTACATTTATGCGGTTACGTTGGTGGTAGCCATTATATTGTCTATTTTATTTAAATTCGATTCATTATTCGGTTTATTTTTATACACAATCATTATGCTATTACTCTCGTCAACATTTCGCCAATATTCTCGATTGTACGAAAAACTAGAGGATGACAAAGTATATATTGAGCAATTACTAAATTCATTGCCTATCGGTTTGATCACGATCGATAATTCCAATTCGAATCATTTCATTAACGATTCTGCGGCTACATTGCTCCGTTTAAGTAAAAAAGAAATTAAGCAGTTGATTGAGCAAGAAAAAGAAAGTGGATATGATGCTTTATTTTGGGGGCTTTTCATTCGCCGTGATCCGTTTCGGCAAGTAAAAGTACCATACGAAAGAAATGGTGAGAAAAAAATATTTTTAGTGTCACAATCGAATTTACTTAACTTATACGGGGAGCATATTGGCCGTACAATTTTCTTTCTCGACATCACCGAAATTGAGGAGCTTACAAAACGCATTCATCAATCGGAAAAGTTGGCGGCAGTCGGGGAAATGGCGGCAAAAGCAGCGCATGAAATTCGCAATCCGCTTGC
>NZ_DAITON010000221.1:0-2047 GCF_036834105.1 Anoxybacillus sp.
GCAGAAAATCAATAAAAACTTAGGGTGTGTCTTTAAAACTTTTGACAATACCGTACAAAAAATAGATGTGAAAAGTATGAAATGATTGTGAAATAAACGTGAAAATCCCCTTTTCCATATCGGAAAAGGGGATTTCATTATTTCATCACATATACTCGTGCTTCATATGGACGCAATGCAAAGCGCGTCGCATGCTTATGCGGTTTCACGTCGTAGTTTGTTAACACGAGTTGCTCGCTATTTAATTTCAACGAATCGTAGCGATACATCGTCTTTCGATCTGTTAAGTTCACGATTACGACCGCTTTTTCGTTGCCCCATGTGCGTGTGTACGCATAAATCGCTTTATGATTTTCTAATATTAACTCATATGTTCCGTACACAAATACATCGTGCTGTTTGCGAAGTTGAATCATTCGTTTGTAAAAATTGAGCACAGAGTCCGGGTCATTTACTTGCTTTTTAACGTTAATTTGTTTATAGTTTTCGTTCACGCCAATCCACGGTGTTCCTGTCGTAAATCCGGCGTTCTCTTCATCTGACCATTGCATCGGTGTGCGCGAATTGTCGCGGCCGTTTTTCCAAATCCATTGCATCACTTCTTCATGTGAGCGCCCCTTGGCCCGCTCAATGCGATAATAGTTTTTTATCGCGACATCATCGTATTCATCAATCGTTTCAAAACGAACATTCGTCATACCGATTTCTTGACCTTGATAAATGAACGGTGTTCCTTGCATAAGAAAATACAATGCCCCTAACGCTTTTGCACTTTCTACAAGATATGTTTCATCATTTCCCCACGTCGACACCGAGCGCGGCTGATCGTGATTTTCAAGGAACAGCGCGTTCCAGCCAATGCCTTCTAATCCTTTTTGCCATTTCGTTAAGACGCGCTTTAATTTACGAACATCGACGCCGCCGTCCGTCCCTTTTTGCCAAAGTCCTAGATGCTCAAATTGAAAAATCATATTAAAAATACCGCGTTCTTCGCCGACCCAGTCTTCGGCCTCTTCCACCGTAACACCGTTCGCTTCCCCGACTGTCATAATGTCATAACGCGCAAACGTTTGCGCTTTGAGCTCACGAAGATACTCCATAATCCCTTCTTGATTCATATGTCCATCAAATGACGGGACATAGTCAAGCCCTTTTGGGTTCGGTAAGTCGGGAAGTCCTTCTTTTTTCTTAATATGCGAAATCGCATCAACACGGAAGCCGTCAATCCCTTTATCAAGCCACCAGTTAATCATATCATATAGCGCACGACGAACATCTTCGTTTTCCCAGTTTAAATCTGGCTGTTTTGTCGCAAATACGTGCAAATAATATTGATCTGTTGCTTCATCATATTCCCAAGCTGAGCCGCCAAAAATGCTTTCCCAGTTGTTCGGCTCTTTTCCATTTTTCCCGTCGCGCCAAATGTACCAGTCGCGTTTTGGATTATCGCGTGACGAACGCGATTCAATAAACCACGGATGCTCATCGCTCGTATGGTTAATGACGAGATCCAAGATGACTTTCATGTCACGCTTATGGATTTCTTCAAGCAGTTGATCGAAATCTTCCATCGTGCCAAACTGCTCCATAATATCTTGATAATCGCTAATATCATAGCCGTTGTCGGCATTCGGCGATTTGTAAATAGGGCAAATCCATATGACATCGATTCCAAGGTCTTTTAAATAGTCAAGCTTTTGAATAATTCCTTGTAAGTCTCCGATCCCGTCTCCGTTCGAGTCCATGAAGCTTCTCGGATATATTTGATATGCAACCGCTTCTTTCCACCAAGCTCTTTTCACGTAAAAACCTCCTCAATCCATTCAAACTAAATCGCTTTCAATCATCTTTACTCTTTCATGTTAATACACAAACGCTCTCGTTGAAAGAGGAAGTTGCACTTTTTCATAAAAAATTTCGTTTTATGTGTGCAAACGGTTTACATACGAACAAAAATAAGCAACGATTGCTCATCGTTGCCTATTGTATACTTATCCTGAATCCGTGACAAAACATCTTTACAATGGATGCAAACCGTTGATACGAT
>NZ_DAITON010000222.1:0-2024 GCF_036834105.1 Anoxybacillus sp.
CTCGTCGGGCTCATAACCCGAAGGTCGCAGGTTCAAATCCTGCCCCCGCAACCAATAAATAAAAAGAAAACGAAACCGTATGAGTTTCGTGTTTTTTTATGCCTTTTTTGCTTTATGTTTTATTTTCGTGTACACTTATATATGTATCATTTCCTTAGGAGAACGATCCTAAGGTCTTTTTTGTATGTTGATTTTATTGAATTAGGGGAATGAACGATGAAAACATATGAATATGTATCACATCATCCTGAAGATACGGTCGCATTAGCGACGAAACTCGCCCAATATATTCAACCAAAAGACGTAATCACGTTAGAGGGCGATTTAGGAGCTGGAAAAACGACATTTACAAAAGGGCTAGCAAAAGGTTTAGGAATCAACCGTAATGTAAGTAGTCCAACTTTTACCATCATCAAACAATATGAAGGGCGTATACCTTTGTATCATATGGATGTATATCGTTTAGGGGAAAGCGAAGAAGATTTAGGATTTGATGAATATTTTTTTGGTGATGGTGTAACGGTTGTGGAATGGGCACATACCATTGAACCATATTTACCAGCTGAGCGTTTACATATTACAATTCACCATGTCGATGGAGGAAGCAGGATTATTCGCTTCTCTCCGATCGGCCAACGTTATGAACAGTTATGTAAGGAGATTTTTGACGATGAAAGTGTTAGCTATTGATACATCAACGTTTGTTATGGGAATTGCTGTCGTTGACGGACAAGTTGTTAAAGGAGAAATCATTACAAATTTTAAAAAAAATCATTCCATACGAGTGATGCCTGCAATTGAGTCGCTTCTTCAAGAATGTGATGTGAGTCCAAAAGAAATCGGGCGTATTGTTGTTGCAAAAGGGCCTGGATCATATACAGGTGTTCGCATTGGCGTGACGATTGCTAAAACACTCGCTTGGACGTTGCGCATTCCGCTTGTCGGTGTATCAAGTTTAGAGGTGATGGCAGCAAGTGCAAAGTATTTTCAAGGACTCGTCGTTCCATTAATGGACGCTCGGCGAGGACAAATTTATACAGGCCTTTATAAAGCGGAAGGAGGCAACATTCAATCCATTGTGACTGATCAAGTCATTTTAGCGACAGATTGGGCAAAGGAATTAAAGACTTATGATGAGCCTATTTTATTAGTTGGGAATGACAGCTCTTTGCACGAAACTTCATTCATTCAAACGCTCGATCGTGCTGTTCAAGTGGCTTCGTTCACACTCCATAACCCGCGTCCGAGTGAGTTAGCATGGTTAGGCATGCATCGTGAGCCAGAGGACATTCATACGTTTGTACCAAACTATATTCGTTTAGCAGAGGCAGAAGCGAATTGGCTTGCCCGTCAGCAAGAAAGGACGGAATGCTAAGTGGACGTTTCCTTTCGTTTTATGACGCTTCAAGATCTTGATCGCATTATAGAAATTGAGCAACTCTCATTTACACTCCCGTGGAGTCGCTCTTCTTTTTATCAAGAGTTGACAAACAATCCGTATGCTCGTTACATTGTGATGGAGTATGATGGACAAGTAATTGGCTATTGTGGCATGTGGTTGGTTATGGATGAAGCGCATATTACAAATATTGCAGTATTGCCACAATTTCGTGGTAAAAAACTAGGGGAAGCGTTGATGAGACAGGCGATGGTATTAGCAAGGGAAGAAGGGGCGCAAACGATGACGCTAGAAGTGCGGGTGTCAAATACAGTTGCACAATCATTATATAGGAAACTCGGTTTTTTAAACGGTGGAATTCGAAAAAGATACTATTCGGATAACCAAGAAGATGCTTTAGTCATGTGGGTGAAATTATGAGTGAAAAAGATATATTTGTACTTGGAATTGAAACGAGCTGTGATGAAACAGCTGCAGCCATTGTGAAAAACGGACGTGAAATTGTAGCGAACGTCGTCGCGTCGCAAATGGAAAGTCATCAGCGATTTGGAGGCGTCGTTCCTGAAATTGCATCGCGCCATCATGTTGAACAAATTACGCTTGTGTTAGAAGAAACGATGAAGCA
>NZ_DAITON010000223.1:0-2020 GCF_036834105.1 Anoxybacillus sp.
TTATTGACACCATCCTTCTTTCGATGATATACTCAATTTCGTAGTTTAAAATGGTTCTTGAACGTATTAAAACGTTAACTGAATAAAGCGTTTAAAAGCGCTCTTATCAAGAGAGGTGGAGGGATGTGCCCGATGAAACCCGGCAACCGTCAGCGCTGCTGAAATGGTGCCAATTCACACAAAGCGTTCGCTTTGAGAGATAAGAGACAGAACGGACGATTCGCGCCTTTCTGTTCTCTTGAGCAGAAAGGCTTTTTTCATGGAAGGAAGGTGACAGCAACGTGATTACTTTATCGAATGTAACAAAAGTGTACAAAACAGCAAGTGGACATGTGACCGCTGTTGATCGTGTGAACTTGCGTATTGAAGCAGGAGAAATTTTTGGCATTATCGGCTATAGCGGCGCAGGAAAAAGTTCGCTCATTCGGTTATTAAATGGATTAGAAAAGCCAACGAGCGGCGAAGTCATTGTCGATGGCCAGGAGATCGGAAAAATTGGCGGAAAACAATTGCGACAAGCGCGCCAGCAAATCGGGATGATTTTCCAACATTTCAATTTACTTTGGTCGCGAACAGTGCGCGAAAATATTGCATTCCCCCTCGAAATTGCTGGCGTTCCGCAAGAGGAGCGAATGAAGCGAGTTGATGAACTAATTCAACTTGTCGGACTGCAAGGAAGGGAAGACGCGTATCCGTCGCAATTGAGCGGAGGACAAAAGCAGCGCGTCGGCATTGCGCGCGCGTTAGCGAACAATCCAAAAGTGTTGTTGTGCGACGAGGCAACGTCAGCGCTCGACCCACAAACGACAGATTCCATCTTAGATTTGCTCGTCGACATTAATAAACGTCTCGGTTTAACGATCGTATTAATCACTCATGAAATGCACGTCATTCGTAAAATTTGTGATCGTGTAGCGGTCATGGAAAACGGAAAAATTGTTGAAATGGGCGAAGTGCTTCACGTGTTTCGTAAGCCGGAGCAGCCGATTACGAAGCGTTTCGTTCAACAAGTAACTGAGCCGGAAGAAACGAAAGAAGCGATGTTGCATCTTCTTGAGCGATATCCAAATGGAAAAGTTGTACAGCTTACATTTGTCGGCGAAGCAGCTGAGCAACCGCTCATCACGCACATCATTCGACAATTCGATTTGAACGTGAATATTTTGCAAGGGAAAATTTCGCAAACGCATCACGGTTCATACGGGGTGTTGTTCGTTCATTTAGACGGTGCGAATGAAGAAATCGAGCGAGCGCTCGCTTTTATTCGCCAGCAAGAAGTTGGAGTGGAGGTGTTGGCGAATGTGGAATGAGCTATTTCCGAACGTCGTTTGGGATAAAATATGGGCGGCAACAACGGAAACGTTATATATGACAGCTATTTCAGTTGCGGCGACGTTTGTGCTCGGCATTTTGCTTGGATTGTTACTCTTTTTAACGTCAAAGGGAAACATATGGGAAAATCGTATCATTAACGGCGTTATCGCATCGTTTGTTAACATTTTCCGTTCGATTCCGTTCATCATTTTAATTATTTTACTCATCCCGTTTACTAAGTTTGTTGTCGGTACGATTCTCGGTGCCAATGCGGCACTGCCGGCGCTCATTATTGGAGCGGCTCCATTTTATGCGCGCATGGTTGAAATTGCGCTTCGTGAAATTGATAAAGGGGTTATTGAAGCGGCAAAAGCGATGGGAGCAACGACAACGACAATCATCTGGAAAGTGCTCCTTCCTGAAGCGCTTCCTGCCCTTGTATCTGGAATTACCGTTACAGCGATCGCTCTCGTTGGTTATACGGCGATGGCGGGAGTTGTCGGCGCTGGGGGGCTTGGGAACTTAGCTTATTTGGAAGGATTCCAGCGTAACAATAACGATGTGACGCTCGTTGCAACAGTGCTCATTTTAGTCATCGTCTTTATCATTCAGTTTATTGGTGACTTTGTCACTTCTAAAATAGATAAACGATAAAAGTCCTGCGGTAATATGTCAAGGTGAAAAATCATCGAAATTGGAAATTCGA
>NZ_DAITON010000224.1:0-1971 GCF_036834105.1 Anoxybacillus sp.
AGCGACGATTAAAAATATATCACGAACATTTCTAAACGTCAACACCTTTTCTTTATTTTTTTTCAACTACATAATGTCTATGAAACACCCCTTGTCCTTTCGTTGTTATTTTTTCGACAGAAAGCACGTGTTTTTCAACTAAAAATTCAAGGAAAATAGCTAAATCAACCCCGTATACCGCCAACTCTTCTTCATTTAGCAATTCGGCCATAGACCACGATGTCTCCCTTTTTGTAAGTACATCTAAAAGATGGCTTGCCCCTTGTTTGAGCTTCGAATGGATAAAAAAGTCACTTGCTAAAAATAATAACTGCAATCGCTTATCGAGTGGCTCTTCACTTCCCACTAACTCGGCATATAGTTTGTAAATTTGCGGTTCAATATGCTTCACTTGATTCCATACGGTCACCTCAGGATAAAAACCGTTTTCAATAATAGCTAGGCGCGCCAAATGGTGAAGAGCATGAAGGATGTGATTGTAAGAATCAAGCCACTGATCTTTTTCAAAAAAACTTCTCCCCTCTATGTAACGACGAACTAATTTTGCAAATTCAATTCCCATCTTGACTTTTCTCTCTTCTTCTGGAAACTGCAAGAGACGTTGTCGCAACTGCTCAATGTATTCATTTCGATCAAACAAAACCTTCCCGTTCAACAGCCAATTTATCACTTTTCGATTTGAGCCAAGCAGCACCCATTCTTTTACTTGATGTTCGTCGACGACATGCAATGATGCGCTTTTTTCTTCAAATGCATAATGCTTAATAAAAACTTTTTCCTCTCCTCTCTGAACAATAACAAATAAAATAACGTCAAATAAATCCGTCTCCGGAGAGTAATCCGACCCTTTTTCAACCATTAAAATTCCAAGCGTATGAGGGTGACTAGCGCGCTCTTGGTAAATCGGACGCAACAAATCTTCCATAACCGTTTCCTCCATTTTTCAACATTGTCTGACCGTATTCGACATTTTTCAAAAAACTCCTGCTGATTACTGCTTATCATTTAAAACTTATGATATAGTTATACATAGGAGGCGATAGTGTGGGTGTAAAATATTCAAGCAAGATCAATAAAATTCGTACATTTGCATTAAGTTTAATTTTTATCGGTTTTTTCGTCATGTATGCCGGAATATTTTTTCGTACATCCCCAATTGTCATGACGTTATTTATGATTTTAGGATTATTGTTTATTATTGCAAGCACGGTCGTTTATTTTTGGATCGGGATGTTATCCACAAAAACTGTACAAGTCGTTTGTCCGTCATGTAATAAAGTGACAAAGATGTTAGGCAGAGTCGACGTATGCATGTACTGCAACGAGCCACTTACGCTTGATCCGACACTTGAAGGAAAAGAGTTTGATGAAAAATATAATCGAAAAACAAGAAATATAAAAAGCTGATAGCATACCGCTACCAGCTTTTTATGTTAATGATGTCCTTTTTGACAGTCTGGACACGTTCCATAAATCTCCATACGATGATGACTAACTTTGAATCCTGTCACATGTGCCGCTAAATCTTCTACTTCATCTAACCCCGGATAGTGAAAGTCGACAATTTTTCCACACACTTCGCAAATGACGTGATAATGATGTGTCGTAACAAAATCAAAACGACTCGATGCATCACCGTACGTTAATTCTTTGACAAGACCGACCTCTTTGAACACACGCAAGTTGTTATACACCGTCGCGACACTCATATTTGGAAATTTTCCTTCCAAAGCTTTATAAATTTCATCCGCTGTTGGATGGGACATCGACTGAATCAAATATTCGAGTATCGCATGACGTTGCGGTGTAATACGGACGCCGGTTTCTTTCAACGCGTGAAGCGCTTCTTTTAATTGCTGTGCGTGCGTCACCGTCATGCACCCCACTTTCATTTATAAAAATTATAATTATTACTTTATAATTTTTATAAATAGTGTACAAAAAACTGAAACCGTTTGTCAATTGTATTTT
>NZ_DAITON010000225.1:0-1916 GCF_036834105.1 Anoxybacillus sp.
TTTTTTTGTTTGGTTGTAAATTTATGTTAGTAAATTTGCTCATCTACAGTTATTAATAACAAAACAGGCTAACTCGTTCCATGTCATCGTCTTGCATAGATGATGCTTCTTTAAAAAAGAAATCGTATGTTGATCTTCTTTCATCGTCTGACGCTCTAAAATCAACAATGGCTTATGAGCACACACCGATTCACTAACAATCCCCCACCCTGGTTTAGAAATAACAAGGTCTGCTGCGGCAATATAATGTTGCGACTCTACGTAGTCTTTCGGAATGGAAAAAACATTTGGCCCTTGCACTTGAACATTGGATGAAACGATAAACACACAATCAGGACTATCCCAGATCGGCAGACGCTCCAATCGCTCGATATCGATTTTCATGCCGAGTCCAAAGAAAACAACGAACTGATCGCCAGTTGGGTTTATAAGTTTCCTTATCCTATGAACTTCATTTTCATCTACATTTCTTGCAAAAAAGCCAAACTGCTTCGTTCCTTTCATCCCCCAATCCGGCTCTTCGCTTCCGGTCAAAGAAAAGAAATAAGTCATTTTTTCATAGGCTTTTTTTAGAGGTTCAAGCAGTGGATCAGCAATTAACCCTTGATACGCTGTATGCCAAGTAAAGCTGGATATACCAAGTGAAGGGATCCCTATAGTATACGCTGCCTCAAATGGAAAAGCGGAAATATCAGAAATGACTAAATCTACGCGATTTATCTGTAAAAAATTCCGTTCTCGTTCGATGAGGAGGGGCCACTTTGTGAGATATTTTTCGTATTCAACATTTAACTTTTCAACATCTGGCTCGATTGAATCTTTTCGCAACACATAACCAATATCCGTTTCAATCGTGCGAAATGCTACGCGATTCTCGTCCTTCAAAGACTCTCGCAAAAAGTGAAGAGCAAAAGAGTGACAAATAATAATCCTTATGTCTTCTCTCATTGCTAACAAATGACGAATGAGCGCAACACTTCTTGCCGCATGCCCAAAACCGTAATCAGAAATGTAGTAAGCAATCGTCTTCATCGCTTTATCTAAGCCCCTCTATTTCTTTGCATAAAAAAGAACGGGGAGAAAATCCCCGTTAACCATTAAGAAATCACTTTTGCCTTTGATTTTTGGAAGTGACGAATGACATCGTCCCAATCAAAATAAAGCCGCACAAAATCTTCATCACTAATACCAAAACCTGTTTGCACTTCAATAAACTCTAATTCCGTAATCGCACGAATCCCATGTTTTCGTCCTGCTGGAAGATGAATGATATCCCCGGCTTTTACACGAGTAATAGAGTCATCTAACGCAAGTTCCCCTTCACCGCGAACAATCGTCCATACTTCGTCTCGTAAATGATGATAGTGATAGCTTGAGTTTTTCCCTGCATGAATACAAATTCGCTTCGTTACCATTTCTTGTCCGTCTTCATATTTGGCATAGTCAAGAACGCGCGACCAGCCCCAAATCCGCTCTTCGTACATTGGAGGCTGATGAAAACCGTTAATTAAATCTTTAATTTTCGGACTGGAAGCTTTATCGGCAACCAAGATTCCGTCTGGGCTTGCTGCCACAACAAGATCTTTTGTACCAATCACTGTCACAGGAATATCAAGCTCATTAACTAAATGGGTATTCACCACATCTTCCGCTAATACGCCTTTCCCAATTTGCTTCGTCGCCATTTCCTCTGTCAGCGTATTCCATGTGCCAAGATCTTTCCAATAACCATCATACGGAAGCACGACAATATGGTTGGCTTTTTCGACTACCTCATAGTCAAAACTAATTTTCGGTAACGTGTCGTATTGATTAGAGAGTTGTTCGAAATAAACCGGTGCCCCCTTCTCTAACAATATATCCACCATATACTTCAATTTAAACGCAAATACACCGCAGTTCCAAAAAGCATTCAT
>NZ_DAITON010000226.1:0-1870 GCF_036834105.1 Anoxybacillus sp.
CAACTTAACGAAAAATGTGCCAAATCAGTTACCGCATGTTCAAGCATTTGCTGAGCTTTTACATATTCTGTATCGTTATAATGTTCAAGCTTGCTTGCTTCCGTATATTGCTCCTTTGCATAGCGAAGCACATCTTCACAATGCTGCAAAAACTCATCCATCGACTGTCTCGTTGCCATACGCATCCCTTCCTTTCTTCTCGATCACTTTATAGTTTGTACATTTTTTTGACGTTTATCACGATCCCGTTGAGTTTCTCACTTGAAACGTGCTACAATGCTAAAATGATGCGAGGTGATCAAAATGAATCCTTTTCCATATACAAATGACAATAAGCGCTACCATACGTGGAACTACCACCTACGTCAAACATTTGGTGAAAAAGTGTTCAAAGTGTCGCTTGATGCCGGATTTGATTGTCCAAACCGCGACGGTACAGTCGCATACGGTGGGTGTACATTTTGTAGTGCAGCCGGTTCCGGTGATTTTGCAGGTAGGCGAACAGACGATTTAGTGACGCAATTTCATGCAATTAAGGAAAAAATGCATACGAAATGGAAAGACGGCAAATATATCGCCTATTTTCAAGCGTTTACAAATACACATGCACCCGTTGACGTCTTGCGTGAAAAATACGAAGCTGTGTTGCATTTAGAAGGAGTCGTCGGGTTGTCGATCGCAACTCGCCCTGATTGTTTACCCGACGATGTCGTGGACTATTTAGCTGAACTGAATGAACGAACGTATTTATGGGTCGAACTTGGCTTGCAAACCGTTCATGAACAAACCGCTACGTTAATTAACCGCGCGCATGACTTTTCGTGCTATGTAGATGGGGTGCGAAAGTTACGCAAACGCGGCATTCGCGTGTGCGCCCATATTATTAACGGATTACCGCTTGAAACGTACGACATGATGATGGAAACAGCAAAAACGGTCGCTCATTTAGATGTGCAAGGCATTAAAATTCATTTGCTACATTTGCTAAAAGGAACTCCGATGGTGAAGCAATATGAAAAAGGAATGCTTCAATTTTTAACGTTCGACGAATACGTGCAACTCGTTTGTGATCAGCTAGAAGTATTGCCGCCAGAGATGATCGTTCACCGCATTACAGGTGACGGCCCGATCGATTTAATGATCGGTCCGATGTGGAGCGTCAACAAATGGGAAGTGTTAAACGCCATCGATGCTGAGTTAGAGCGACGTAATAGTTATCAAGGGAAAAAATATGTACGAAAGGGAGAAAGATGATGAAACTCATGCGCATTTTGCCGTTTGCGCGCTCGCTCATCGACTTAGCTGTCAAAGAGGGCGATATCGTCGTCGATGCAACGGTTGGCAACGGTCACGATACGCTTTATTTAGCTGAACGTGTCGGGCTGTCTGGCCATGTGTTCGGCTTCGATATTCAAGCACAAGCAATTGAAAACACAACAAAACGATTGCGCGAGCATCAGATGGAAACACGCGTCACGCTCGTACAAGCGAGCCATGCGGAACTTCGTACACACATCCCTTCCCAATATAAAGGACGCATTACCGGCGCGATGTTTAATCTCGGTTACTTGCCTGGGGGAGATAAACAAATTGTTACAAAACCAAACTCAACGATTGCTGCCATCGAACAATTGCTTGAGATCATGGCTCCGGAAGGCATCATTGTCCTCGTCATTTATCACGGTCATCCCGAAGGAGCAATCGAGCGCGATGCCCTTTTACAATACGTTTCAACAATCGATCAACAGCGCGCACACGTCATTCGATACGAATTTATGAATCAAATCAATCATCCGCCGTTTATCGTCGCGATTGAGAAAAGATAAAAAAGTAGCGATCGGTCTTTCCTATCGCTACTTTTGCTTTGTTA
>NZ_DAITON010000227.1:0-1847 GCF_036834105.1 Anoxybacillus sp.
TTTATATATTATAACAAATTTTCGGAAAATACTGTTACATTTCGATAACTTTTTTTAATGCGAAAGGTAAGTCTCGTTGCCAGTATGTCCACGAATGATCGCCGTCAAACTCGTGATAGTGATAGCGAGCTTGTTTTGCTTGAAGGGCGGCACATAGCGCCCGATTCGGTTCAATAAAGTTGCGCACCATTCCATCTGTCGTTTTCACTTCCGTTTCTTGCGTGCCGATCGAATGATAAAGCGCAAGTAAATGCCAGTCGGTAAACGATCGAACGCGCGCCATCACATCGTCGTTTACATATGGCGACTGCATGATGACTTTTCCGAACGTATGCGGATATGTCATCGCGGTAAGGAGAGAAACGGTTCCTGCAAGCGAATCGCCAATGAGAATGCGGCTTGAGCCGATTTGATATGTTGAAAACTGTTCATCGACAAGCGGCGCAAGCTCGTTTGCTAGAAAGCGCATGTACGCTTCTCGTTTTTTTCCGTTCGGGTGGTATTTGTCATAACGATCGAATACGTCGCGGTATGGCACGCCGATGACGACAGCGCGCACCCCAAGCTCATCGATCACGCGGGCAATTTTTCCAAACATAAAATAATCTTGTCCATCTTGTGCGATGAGGACGAGATGTTTATAAAGCGGTGTGACAGGCTTTGTGCAGTATACGGGCAACGACAGTTCCTCATCTAAATGGTGGCTGTGAAGTTTTAACTCTTGCATGTTCTCCCATCCTTTTTCGACGTTGTTCTTTCTTATCGTATCACATTTCGGCATTTTTTGTCGCTGCGTGATATAATGAGAGAACGAGAGGAGGAATGAAACATGAAGCGTGTGACAAGCAAAGAAGTGTACGAAAGAACGTTGCAGTTATTGACGGAACGTGGGGTGACGATTCCAGCGATTGCTGAGATTGTATATGAAATGCAAAGTCCTTACAACAAAGAGCTAACGATGGCAGAATGTATAGAAAGCGTCGAAAAAGTGCTGCAAAAACGCGAGGTGCAACATGCGATTTTAGTTGGCATCGAGCTCGATAAACTAGCCGAACAAGGCATGCTTTCCGAGCCGCTGCAAACGATTGTCGAGACGGACGAAGGACTGTTTGGGGTCGATGAAACGTTGGCGCTCGGCGCAGTGCTCGGGTACGGAAGCATCGCGGTAACAACGTTTGGTCATTTAGATAAAAATAAAGTCGGGATCATTAAGCAGCTTGACACGAAGCGCGGCAAAGGCGTGCATACGTTTTTAGACGACTTAGTTGCCAGCGTTGCCGCTAGCGCATCCGGTCGCCTTGCCCACAATTTGCGCGACGAGGAAGAAGCTGCGTTGAATGCATAAACGTTTGAGGCTGTCCAAAAAGTCAGCGCAACTGACTTTTTGGACAGCCCCTTCTTGAAAACATGTCGAAGCTAATCTCCTAACCGCTCTCGTATTTCCTCCACTGTCATGTCGAGAATATGGGCAACGTCTGTTATACTCATTCCTTTTTCGACCATTTTTCGAATCGTTTCATTTTTCCCTTCTTCTCGACCTTGTTTCAATCCTTCTTGTCTTCCTTCATCCCGACTACCGCGAATGTTTGAAAGTTGATCAAGGAGCCATTTGAGGCGCATTTCGTACGCGTAGCGGTTTTCGGGGTCGACACTTAAGCTTTGCCATTCTTCTAGCGCTTCTAAAATATCTTGTTCTGTCATGGCAATTCCCTCCAATTCATGAAACATCTCTTCATCCATTTTTTTCGTTCGGCCATCGACAGCCGACAACATCGTTAACCATGGCCATTCTGGTGACTGTTTCACTTCTCTCCGATATTTCTTCCATTTTACCATAAATTGTGACA
>NZ_DAITON010000228.1:0-1844 GCF_036834105.1 Anoxybacillus sp.
AAATGCATGCTACATTACATATGTACAGACCAAAAAATCCCTTTTTGCCTAGAAGGAGGATTATAATCATGAAAGCTGCAGTTGTGGAACAATTTAAAGAGCCGTTACAAGTGAAAGAAGTGGAAAAACCTAAGATCTCATACGGGGAAGTATTAGTGCGCATTAAAGCGTGCGGGGTATGCCACACAGACTTGCATGCCGCACATGGCGACTGGCCTGTAAAGCCTAAACTGCCTCTCATTCCTGGACATGAAGGGGTCGGAGTAATTGAAGAGGTAGGCCCTGGGGTGACACATGTAAAAGTTGGAGATCGCGTAGGTATCCCTTGGCTTTACTCAGCGTGCGGTCATTGTGACTATTGCTTAAGCGGACAAGAAACATTATGCGAACATCAACAAAACGCTGGCTATTCCGTCGATGGTGGTTACGCTGAATATTGCCGTGCTGCAGCCGATTATGTTGTAAAAATTCCTGATAACTTATCATTTGAAGAAGCTGCTCCAATCTTTTGTGCTGGAGTCACGACATATAAAGCATTAAAAGTAACAGGGGCAAAACCTGGGGAATGGGTAGCCATTTACGGTGTTGGCGGGCTTGGACATGTCGCAGTCCAATACGCAAAGGCGATGGGGTTAAACGTCGTTGCTGTCGATTTAGGTGATGAAAAACTTGAGCTTGCTAAACAACTTGGTGCAGATCTTGTCGTCAATCCGAAACATGATGATGCGGCACAATGGATAAAAGAAAAAGTGGGCGGTGTGCATGCGGCTGTCGTCACAGCTGTTTCAAAAGCCGCGTTCGAATCAGCCTACAAAGCCATTCGTCGCGGTGGTGCTTGCGTACTCGTCGGATTACCGCCGGAAGAAATGCCTATCCCAATTTTCGATACGGTATTAAATGGAGTAAAAATTATTGGTTCTATCGTTGGTACGCGCAAAGACTTACAAGAAGCACTTCAATTTGCAGCAGAAGGAAAAGTAAAAACAATTGTCGAAGTACAGCCGCTTGAAAACATTAACGACGTATTTGATCGCATGTTAAAAGGGGAAATTAACGGCCGCGTCGTTTTAAAAGTAGATTAAAAAGAAGGCGTCTGTGGGCGCCTTCTCATTTAATTTCAACAGAAAACACTTGGTGGTCATGAATGTCTTCCTTAATATTGTTTGAAATACGATCCCAATTTGTTTAGGCAGTTCTTTTTCATGTTTTTGCGCATCATGCGATAATGTACATCCACTAATAAGGAACATCCCCGCAAAAATTAGCCATGCTAATTTACCTATCTTCCCTCTTTTATTCTACCTAACATCTAACCGAGCAAAAAAATAACCCAAGCGTAAAGCTTGAGCTATTTTTTCGTCGTATTAATCCGAAACGGCACGTAAAGCGGGCAAAATCTAACGAATGCTGTAATGATCAAAACGATTCCTAAAATGCCAACGTACTTGATGTTTCCTTCAAGGAAAAACAGCCCTAATAACGCAACCCCTAATATAAGACGAATGATGCGATCGACCGAACCAACATTAGCTTTCATCTTTTTTCCCCTCCTCTTCTTTTACCTTTAGCATAGAGGAAAAAAGTCCATTGTTCTGTGATAAAGTCACATTGTTGCAAATTTGTCACATAATTTTTCTTTGGCGATAATCTTCACTTTTCCTCGTCCAAGTTGCACATACCCTTCGCGTTCTAGCTGCTTCAACATCCGACTAACAACTTCACGCGCCGTTCCAAGTTCCATCGCAATATGTTCATGCGTCATCTCCACTATATTTGTTTTATTTTTCTCGCATCGGTCAAGCAAAAATTCAATGAGGCGCTTATCCATTTTTTCAAATACAATA
>NZ_DAITON010000229.1:0-1842 GCF_036834105.1 Anoxybacillus sp.
ATACTAATCTAAATGATAATCATTTTCAAGCTAAATATTCTCAACATCGACGCCCCGAATAGAAGGAATTTGATGAATAAACTCGTATACATCTGTCGTTGCCCGCTTTTGATCAACCGATACTTTTAACTCAACAAAGTGATTTCCGTTGTCTAAGTCTTTAATGCGCACCGTTTTGATGCGAATATTTTTTTGTTTAATGGCTTCGATTACTTCTGAAATTTTTGTTGCATCTAATACGATCAGTTTGACAGAAAGTTCTTTTTCTCTCAATTGTTTTGGTCCGAAGACGGTTGTTACAAGCGGGATGAGCTCAACGCTAGCGATAAGAAAAATAACACCGAGAATAGCTTCAATATAAAAGTTTGCTCCAACAGCAACACCGACACCAGCTGCTCCCCAAATAAGCGCAGCGGTTGTCAAACCGGAAATGCTATCATTTCCACGCCGGAGAATAACGCCGGCCCCAAGAAAACCAATACCTGATACGATTTGAGCAGCGAGACGCAGCGGATCCATGTTAATATGAGCGGCTTTTGGAAACGTGTATGCCGATTCAATCGAAACGATAGTTAGTAAACAACTTACAATCGAAATGACAAGACATGTTTTAAGGCCAACGGGTTTTCTTTTTAGTTCTCGTTCTAAGCCAATAATAAGTCCGAGGACAGCGGAAATTCCTAGTTTCATAAGCACGTGAGCGTCCATAAGACATTCCCCCTTTTCATAAGTATATTCGAAAGGATGAAGAGCATGAAGGCATACGTTGCATTACTTATCGGAGCGTTTTCAATCTCTACCTCAGCTATTTTTGTAAAATTTACAGATGCTCCATCAGCTGTTATAGCATTTTATCGTCTTTTTTTTGCGGTTGTTTTCATGACCCCGTTGTTCCTAACCAAACATACAAGAGAAACAAAAGAGATGAATAAAACAGATTGGGGATTTGCATTATTATCTGGAACGTTACTTGCATTTCATTTTATCCTTTGGTTTGAATCGCTTCGTTATACATCTGTCGCAAGCTCAGTTGTTTTAGTTACATTGCAGCCGTTATTTGCTTTTGTTGGTGGCGTTCTCTTTTTTAAGGAAAAGATAGCGATGAACGAATGGGTTAGTGCGATACTCGCCATTTCAGGTAGTGTAATCATCGGATGGGGGGATCTTCGGGTAAGCGGTGAAGCACTTTACGGTGATCTGCTTGCATTAATTGCATGTGCTATGGTAACAGGTTATTGGCTAGTTGGTCAACATTTGCGGAAGCAACTCTCTTCAATTACATATACGTATATCGTTTATGGAATTGCTTCAATAGTATTAAGTGTATATGTAGTATTATTTCGCTATTCATTTTTTTCGTACGATGAACGCGACTGGTGGTGCTTCATTTTGTTAGCTATCATTCCAACATTGTTTGGTCATTCACTTTTCAATTGGGCGATCAAATGGGTAAATGCAGCTATGGTGTCGATTGCTATTTTATTCGAACCAATTGGAGCCATCGCGTTAGCGTATATATGGCTAGGGGAAAAAGTTTATTTGACGCAAGGAATTGGTTCGCTTCTTATTGTCATTGGAATCGGGGCATACATGTTTGGAAAACACATAAAAAATTTTAAAAAAGTAGTTGCGTTTAAAAAAAAGAAGATGGTATATTTAAAAACGTCGCTGCTGTGATGTGGCGATAAAAAATGTCCTTGACATCGAAAATGAGATGTGCTAAATTAAGAAGGTCGCGAAAAACGACAAAGATGTTCCTTGAAAACTGAACGAAGCGAAAAGCGTATGAAGCTAGAGAGATAAACTTTCTATGGAGAGTTTGATCCTGGCTCAGGACGAACG
>NZ_DAITON010000230.1:0-1761 GCF_036834105.1 Anoxybacillus sp.
GTATCCGGATACGCTTCAATGAGCTGACGAGTCGCCTCGACACCGTTTACATGCGGCATATTAATGTCCATAATGACGACATCTGGCTTATATCGTTCTACAAGCGCTAACGCTTCGTCACCGTCGCTTCCTTCCGCGACGACTTCAAAATCTTGTTCAAAGTCTAAAATGCGTTTAATTCCTTCTCGAAATAGTTTATGGTCATCAATTAAAACAATGCGCGTCTTCACTGCTGTCGTTCCCCTTTCCCTTCTGTCTTCTCAAGCGGAATGTGCATCGTGACAATCGTTCCGCGTCCAAGTTGCGAGTAAATATGTAATTTTCCTTCCAACCATTCGATACGCTCGCGCATGCCCATTAATCCGAACGCTTTTTCTTTTTTTTCATTCGGATTGAATCCTTTTCCATCGTCTTTAACGACGATCACTAAACTATCTTGCTTCAGCTCCATTTTCACTTGAATCGTTGTCGCTTCAGCATGCTTTAAGGCATTTTGCACCGCTTCTTGCACGAGGCGAAACACAGCAACTTCAAAACGGTTGGATAGCCGCTTTACCTCTCCCGTATATGTAAACGTAATCGTTGTTTTATGGTACTCTTCAATCGTTTGTAAATATTTTTTTAACGTCGGGATTAAGCCGAGATCATCTAGCGCCATCGGGCGTAAGTCGTAAATAATTCGCCGCACTTCATATAGAGCGGAACGCACCATTTTTTTTAAATCGCGCATTTCATGAATCGCTTCTTCCGCCCCGCGCTCGCGATAAATGCGCTCGATCAGGTCAGAACGCATAATGACGTTCGCAAGCATTTGCGCCGGTCCATCATGAATTTCTCGCGACAGCCGTTTTCGCTCCTCTTCCTGCGCCTCAATAATGCGCAGACCAAACTCTTGCTTTTCATTTGCACCGTTAATAAAGTCGCTTAATTCTCGAAAATCCCCGTTCAAATAGTTCAGCACAACTGTCACTTGCCCAATTAAATGATCGGCCCGTTCAATCGTCTCTTTCACAGCTGTCAAACGCCGTTCTAACTCATCGCGACGCTGACGCAACTGCCTTTCCTTCTCTTGCGCCATCGCCAATTCCATTTGTAGCGAATGCGCTTTCTCGTACGCTTGTCGAATTTCTGCTTCGGAATAATGGGAAAAGTTTTTGCTCACATCAGATAATCGTTGTCGAGCTAGCCGCGCTTTCATCTCTAAGCTGTCCGTCTGGTGAATAACTCGCTGTACTTCCTCTTTTACTTGCTGAAGCTCCTCCACTAAACGCTCATATTCTTTTCGTGATTGCTCACTAATATGAAAAATTTCCGCTTTGCTTTGGTCGACCGTTTCAATCATTTTTTTTACAATACGGTCAAGCTGTTGCGCATCGATTTTTTTATTGGACATATACACCACCTAAAGAAAATATGACCAAAAGTCAACAAAAATGACTTTTCTGACTTTTAGCTGACGTTTATTCGCACTTTCATCATGTCACATCTCGCCTTATAATTTTTATTATAGCACGTTTTGACGATTTCCATCAGCATTTTTCGACAACATGCACACAACATTCCAAATAAACATTGAGGTGATTTCGTTTTGTTAGAGGCATACTATACGGTAAAAGGATACGGTGAAGCGGAAATCATCATTGAAAAATCGCGCTTCATTTGTTACGTCGAACGCGCGACAACGGAAGGAGAAGCTATGCGCTTTATTCAACAAATCAAGAAAAAACATTGGGATGCGACGCATAACTGTTCCGCGTATAT
>NZ_DAITON010000231.1:0-1739 GCF_036834105.1 Anoxybacillus sp.
TTGTTCCCGAAAGGTATTATCGGTGAAAACGGCGGTTCAGCGATGGACGGTTTATTTAACGAAGGAAAAGCAGCGTCTGTCATGAACGGTCCGTGGGCGTTCCAAGGTATGCGTGATGCAGGCATCGATATCGGTGTAGCGCCAATGCCAAAATTGCCAAACGGTGAGCCTGTAAAAACGTTTATGGGTGTAAAAGGTTGGCACGTATCTGCCTTCTCGAAACATCCGGAGTGGGCAACAAAACTTATTGAATTTATTACAAATGAAGAGAATGCGAAAAAACGCTTTGAGTTAACGCGCGAAATTCCGCCAGTGAAGTCGCTCATTAACGATCCGTTAATCGCAGAAGATGAAGGAGCAAAAGCTGTTGCGATCCAATCTCAATATGCGATTCCGATGCCAAACATTCCTGAAATGGCAGAAGTATGGGGACCAATGGCGACAGCGCTTCAACTTGTTGCAAACCAAAAAGCAGAGCCAAAACAAGCGCTTGATGAAGCTGTAAAAACAATTAAAACGAACATTGAAACGAACCATCCAAGCAAGTAAGTAACGAGCGGTACCTCTCTTGTAGAGGTACTGCTTCAACTTTCTTTTTTTTGTTTACTTATTCACATTCAAGTGCGCTCCTCGCCATCGTTTTAGAAAGGAGACAAAATCAATGGAAACACCAATGTATCAATCAAATCATCGGAAAATTGCCCTCGGTTTATCGCTCATTCCGGGATTTGGACAACTATATAATCGTCAATACGTCAAAGGCATTTCGTTTTTCATTTTAGCTGCTTCGTTTTTGATCGTTTTTAAAGATTTATTAAATATGGGATGGTGGGGCATCTTTACGCTCGGTGAAGTCGTCGGACGTGACCATTCCATTTTCTTGCTTGTTGAAGGAATTTTAGCCGTTATTATTTCCGTGTTTGGGCTCGGTTTTTATGCGTTTAACTTGCGCGATGCTTATAAAAATGGGCAAAAGCGTGATTTAGGGTTGAAAATTAGCTCGTTGCGCGAGCAATATCGCGCGCTCGTTGACAACGGCTTTCCATATTTAATGATTTCGCCAGGTTTTATTTTGCTCGTATTCGTTGTCATTTTCCCGATTATTTTCGTCGTCTTATTGGCGTTTACAAACTATGACTTATATCATTCCCCACCAGCTAAACTCGTTGACTGGGTAGGGTTTCAAAACTTCATTGATTTAGTGAAGCTCGATCTTTGGCGAAAAACGTTTATTAACGTCCTCGCTTGGACGATCGTTTGGACGTTTGGGGCAACGACGTTACAAATTGCGCTCGGTATTTTCTTAGCGATTATCGTAAACCAAAAAGATTTAAAAGGAAAAGCGATCATTCGGACGATTTTCATTTTACCTTGGGCTGTTCCGGCGTTCGTGACAATTCTCGTCTTTTCAGGCATGTTTAACGAATCGTTCGGGGTCATTAATAAAACGATTTTAGCATCGTTAGGCATCGGACCGATCGAGTGGATGACGGATCCGTTTTGGACGAAAGTTGCGCTCATTTTGATTCAAACGTGGCTCGGGTTCCCATTCGTCTTTGCGATGACAACAGGGGTATTGCAAGCCATTCCGAACGAATTGTACGAGGCGGCAACAGTCGATGGCGCTTCAAGCTGGCAAAAGTTTACGAAAATTACCCTTCCGCTCGTGTTGTATGCGACAGCGCCAATTTTAATTACGCAATATACGTTTAACTTCAACAACTTTAACATCATTTACT
>NZ_DAITON010000232.1:0-1647 GCF_036834105.1 Anoxybacillus sp.
CGCATGTAAACGGTGTCGAGGCGACTCGTCAGCTCATTGAAGCGTATCCGGATACGAAAGTCATTATTTTATCGATCCATGATGATGAAAGCTATGTGATGCATGCGTTACAAACGGGCGCGATGGGATATTTATTAAAAGAGATGGATGCCGACGCTTTAATTGAAGCCGTTCGTGTTGTAGCGGAGGGCGGCTCATACTTACATCCGAAAGTGACGCACAATCTTGTGAAAGAATATCGTCGTCTCGTTGCGGCAGAAGGGATAGAACAGGAGAAACAAAAGCAAGATGTACGCCGCCCATACCATGTATTGACGCGCCGGGAATGTGAAGTGTTGCAACTATTGGCGGATGGAAAAAGCAACAAAGGTATTGCTGATGCGCTATATATTAGTGAAAAAACGGTCAAAAATCATGTCAGTAGCATTTTACAAAAATTAAACGTGAATGATCGAACGCAAGCGGTCGTTGTTGCGATTAAAAACGGTTGGGTCGAAGTGAAATAAGGTTGTCGAGATGATTCGACAACCTTTTTCAATGCAATCGCAGTTGTAATGTAGTACAATGCAAATAGGAAAAATTTTGGACAAGGAAGGTAAAGGCAATGAAAACGGCGATTTTGACAGATAGTACAGCATATATACCGAAGCACATTCGCGAGCAGTTGAACATACATGTCATTCCTTTGAGCGTTGTCTTTGGCACAGAGACGTATCGAGAAGAGATGGATATAAGTGCAGAAGACTTTTTTGACAAAGTAAAAACGAGTGAACAGCTGCCGACAACGTCACAGCCGCCAATTGGACTATTTGTTGAAACGTTTGAGCAACTTGCAAAACAATACGATGCGGTCATTTCGATTCATTTATCAAGCGGCATTAGCGGAACGTATCAAGGGGCGGTTGCCGCTAGTCAAATGGTCGAAGGCATTCGAGTATATGCATATGATTCAGAAAGTAGTCGTATGGTGCAAGGGTTTTATGCGATCGAGGCAGCAGAAATGGCGCAAGCAGGCATGCATCCTGAGGCGATCATTGCGCGGCTAGATGAAATGAAACGGTCGGTACGCGCTTATTTTATGGTCGATGATTTATCACATTTGCAGCGAGGAGGGCGGTTAAGCGGCGCTCAAGCGTTTATCGGCAGCCTTCTACAAGTAAAGCCGATTTTACATTTTGTCGACAAAGTGATCGTTCCGTTTGAAAAAATTCGTACGCGAAAAAAAGCGTTACATCGCATCGAACAGCTTTTCGCCGAAGATGCAGCGCTCGGCGTTCCGATGCGTGCGGTCATCATTCATGCGAATTGTGAAGAAGAAGCGCGCGCATGGAAAGAGCAGCTAGAGAAACAATATCCGCACGTTGAGTTTTTCCTCAGCTATTTCGGACCAGTTATCGGCACACATTTAGGAGAAGGCGCGATGGGATTTGGTTGGTATAAAAAATAAGCAGGAATTGTTTTTATTAGCGCGAATAGAAGAAGTGGACGAACGGTTCACTTCTTTTTTAGTAGCTTACTATCAGTCATCGGACGGAGAATCTCCATTCATAAGCAAACTTTTTTCCTGATCGGAGGTGGTTCGTTTGCGTTTAGAAGGAAAACAGCTATTGAAGTCTGAGCTGTCTTTTCCTTATGATGAACAACACG
>NZ_DAITON010000233.1:0-1572 GCF_036834105.1 Anoxybacillus sp.
AATCCGTATTGGAGACAATTGTCTTATCGGTCCTGGTGCTCATATTTATACCGCTACCCATCCCATTGATCCACTCAAACGGGCATCAGGGTTAGAATACGGAAAACCTGTTATCATTGGTGATCATGTATGGATCGGTGGAGGAGCAATTATTAATCCAGGAGTAAAAATTGGAAATCATGTTGTCGTCGCTTCCGGTTCTGTTGTCACAAAAGACGTTCCTGATGACGTTGTCATCGGAGGCAACCCCGCGAAAATCATCAAAAGATTGAAATAAAAGGAGTTGTTCCAAAGAGTAATATATTGGTCCCAAAATCTAAAAACAAACCGAAAGAATGCTGTAACATCAACACTCTTTCGGTTTTCATTTTGACGTATTTTCTACCGAAGCGGACTTTTTAGATTAAGCAAAATACACAATATAAATGACCGCCGCAAGCACAATGCGGTAAATGGCAAACGGAACGAGGCGAACACGATTAATTAAACGTAAGAAAAAGCGAATAGCAATTAACGCGAAAATAAATGCGCTAATAAAGCCAACGATGAAAAACGGTAGCGCATCTAACGTAATGTACTCCCAGTTTTTCAATAACGAAATGGCGCTTGCCCCCGCCATAATCGGTACAGCCATAATAAATGTAAAGTCTGCTGCGGCACGGTGGCTCATTCCAACAAGTACACCACCTGAAATGGTCGAACCTGAACGCGAAAACCCAGGCCAAAGGGATAGGCATTGTACAAGTCCGACAATAAACGCTTGTTTATACGTAATGTCATCTACTGTCTGTGCCACCGTTCGTTTCCCGAAACGATCAGCCGCAATCATTAACAATGCCCCAAGCACAAGCCCAATAAGAACCGTTTCAGTCGAAAACAAATGTTCATCAATATAGTCTTCAAATAAAACACCTAACACCCCAGCAGGGACGAGCCCAATAAAAATGTGCCCGAGTGTCAAATGTGGCCCATTTTTTCTTTCACGCTTTCGCAAATGAAGCAATTCGAAAAACTTATCTTTAAATACAACAACAGCAGCTAACACCGAGCCAAGCTGAATGACGACTTTAAACGTATTCGCCCCATATTTTCCTAAAAACTCGCTCGATTTTAGCCACATATCATCAACAATAATCATATGACCTGTCGACGAAACAGGCGCAAACTCCGTCATCCCTTCGACAAGTCCTAAAATGAGCGCCTTAATTAATTCAATCATATGCATTCATGTCCATCCTTTCTCGATTGGTGAAATATGTATAAATTCTTTCCATGACCTACTCTATTGTACTACAATGCTTTCATTTCTACTACTCGTACATACAAAAGATGGTGAAGATAAAACTTTTAAATAATTATATAACAGTTGTTGATTTTTTTATTTCTGTTATAATACAATATAAATAACAAAAACAACATGCGAAAGGAGTTTTATTTATGGATATGTACACTAAAGCTTATCAAAGATATGTAGAAAAATGTAATGAGTTTGGTATTGAAGCCATTGATTTAATCGAGTTCATTCGCAATTTAACAACTGAGCAAGTAAAGCATATGCTACAACATTAAAGA
>NZ_DAITON010000234.1:0-1569 GCF_036834105.1 Anoxybacillus sp.
TCATTTATCTCAACCAAGTGTAAGTTTGCACATTAAAAATTTAGAAAAAGAATTTCAAACGAAACTATTTATTCGTTCGCCAAAAAAACTACAAGTGACAGCGACTGGCGAATTACTTTACGATCGAGCTAAAAAAATGATTGCCTTGTACGAACAAACAAAACAAGATATTTTAGAATACCACGATTGTGTGAAAGGGACATTAAAAATCGGGGCTAGTTTTACGATCGGGGAATACGTGCTTCCTTCTTTTTTACTTTCTTTACAAGACGATTATCCAGAGCTACACTTCGAAGTGATGATTGGCAACACGAAGGAGATCGTCGAACTTGTCCGTTCATATGAAACCGATATTGGCTTAATTGAAGGGCAAACGAACGAAAAAGAATTGGCTGTTTATCCATTCATGCAAGATGAGCTTGTCATCGTGGCTTCAAACGATCACCCGCTCGTTCACAAACAAGAAGTATGTATAAGCGATCTACAAAATCAAATATGGATTACGCGCGAATTGGGCTCTGGCACACGTGAATACTTTAACCATTTTATTCGTTCAAATGGATTAAAAATTAAATCGCTGATGATCATCAGCAGCAACCAAGGAATTAAAGAAACGCTAATGCGTGGAAATGGATTAGCCTTTCTTTCGCGCCATGTCATTGAGCGCGAATTAAAACAAGGTCACTTATCGATCGTCTGTTTAAAGCATCCCCCTTTTTACCGAACGTTTTCTTATCTTTATGCACCGACAATGAAAAACAAAAAAATTGTTCATTTATTTATTGATTTTCTCGAACGAAAAAAGATGTAACGAGCACGGTTATCCCGCTCTGTTACATCCTTTTCGTCTTAATGCTCTGCTAGCTGTGACACAGGAACACGCTGTTGATTTTCCGGATTGTCTAAAAAATGGATTGTTGCCATTTCCGTTTGCGCATCGACATGTTCGATATATACCGATTTTCCATTATACGTTACATTTTTCATATCGGGCGATTGAGCAATTTGTTGCGCACGTGTTACGTTCATGTTGTTTCCCTCCCTTCAAACGATTATTATCATCTACGTTTCACGTTAAAAATATACAAAAAAAAGAGCACCACAAGGCGCCCTTATAACAACTCAAGCAACTTCTTTTTATTTTGTTGTACTTTTTCTTCTAACATTTTCACTTTCTCTTTTAACGCTTGCATGTTGGCGTCATTTGCAGACACCTTCTTTTCTAATGCCCGCATCTCATTTTTGACTGCTTTTAATTGATTAGAGGTAGAAATAAGTTTTCCCATCCATTTGTCTAGTTCTTCTTGTTTTTGCGCTTCGTCGTCTTCATTCACTTGTACAGAAGCTGATTGTTCAGTTGTCGTCACATGAGTGCTATCTTGCTCATTGACTACTTCCGTTGCTTGTTCGTTTTCCGTTAGTACTTCACTCGGAACTGGTTGTTCTTTCGATGTAACTAGTGCTTCAATCGCTGTTGTCACTTCATTTAAACGCACATCGATCTTGCTTAACTTCTGTAGATGAGCATTTTTTATTACATTAATTTCCATCCCCAAGAGACAAACAGGG
>NZ_DAITON010000235.1:0-1566 GCF_036834105.1 Anoxybacillus sp.
TGCCATTCGCATCTGTTACACCGATTGCCAATACGCCTGGCTGCTTCGCTGTAAACAGCTTCGCTTCCATTTCCCCTGCGCGTCCATCATTAACTTGCACCGGCTTTTCAGATGTTGTTTTTCCTTCTGGGTAAAATCGGAACACAAGTTTGTAGTCGTACGATTCCGCGCCTTCAAGTATAGCTTGGACGCTTTCACCTTGTTGTACGTTCATTTTCACCCAATGCATTTCTTCCGGTTTTGTCAGTGCACCTTTTTTCACGTACGCCTCTTTCGCATCAATGATCGGTGCCTTCGCTAAAATCGTTTCATCGTTCCAATTTTCTTTTTGCGGCACGTTTTTCATGTTATATTGTAGCGCAGCGACAGGATTTACTAGACCGTTGCCGTATGTTAAGTCATATCCTTTTTCCCCTAAATCCGTTGCGGTGCGCTCTAAAATCCATTCGACTTGATACGGCTTTAAGTTCGGATACTTTGATAAAAGAAGCGAAGCGACTCCAGCGACGACAGGTGCTGCCATCGACGTTCCACTTAACTCCGCAAATGAAGAACCTTTCGCATAGTCGTAAATCGGACTGTATACGTCAACACCCGGAGCGACAAGGTCAACGGATGGTCCATAGTTTGAAAACTCAGCGAGCTTATTTTTATGATCCGTCGCCCCGACGCTAATGACCCCTTCGTATGAAGCTGGAATAGAATACATATCCGTCGCTTCATTTCCCGCTGCCGCAACGACAGTAATACCCGCATCAATGGCTTGTTTGACCGCTTCTTCTAAAATGGGCGAGCTAAAATAACCGCCAAGGCTCATGTTAATGACTTTTGCCCCTTTTTCGATCGCATATAAAATGCCTTGGGCGATCGTATAGTCGCTTGCGCCCCATGACCCGCCAAAAACATCAATCGGCAAAATTGTCACGTTTGGGTTGACCCCGTGGGCACCAACGCCATTGTTTGCGTTTGCCCCGATAATGCCGGCAACGTGCGTTCCGTGCACATCTTTGATTGGGGCGCCAGCCGGGTTAATCGCATTGTAAGCTGGCAAAACACGACCTTTCAACTCTGGATGCTTCGTATCCATCCCCGTGTCGATGACGGCGACGGTGACGCGATGGTTTCCTGCTAGTTTTAACGCTTTGTCGATGTTTAATAGCGTCAATGCATACATACGGTCTGCTTTCGGATCAGCCGAGCCGAGCCGCTTGTATGTAAAACTTGGCGTCACGCTTTTGACCGCTTTTAATTTTGCATAGCTTTTCATCACTTCTTGTAAGTTCTTTCCTTTTTGCACTGTGACGACGTCGTAGCGCAATTGCGGAAACGACTGTTTTAACGTCGCCCCTAAGCTGCGATGAACAGCGGCAGGAATGTTTTCGTGATACTTAACAATCAATGTGTCTGAGCTCACTTGCTGTTGTGCTTCTTCAAATCGTTTGTAAGCAAGTGACGTTCGCTTGCTCTCTACCGTTTGCTTTTTCCATTGCGCAATCGGCGGCTCCATCGACGCTTGTGCGATCGTTGGCACAAGGAGCGATGAAGCAAAACTAATGGATAACGCAG
>NZ_DAITON010000236.1:0-1555 GCF_036834105.1 Anoxybacillus sp.
TCCGCAGGCAAGGGCTATTTTTATGCTTACTCGATTTTATCTAGCACCACGGGTAAATAAAGATATTCAAGAGGCGTTAAATTATTATGAGGCACTAATAAAAGGGATGGATTTTTTGCAACGCATTCCACTTTCCAATCGTTTATTTAAATATTTGCATGAAATTTTATTATCTAATCATGTGAGAGGTGCTAATCGCGCGCCAGGAGAGTTTAGAAAAATTCAAAATTTCATTGGACCAGAAGGGTGTACCATTGAAACGGCAACATATGTTCCACCAGAACCTCACCTTGTTTACGACTACATGAGCAATTTGGAAAAGTATATAAACGAACCAAAAGACGATTTTGATGAACTTATTCGTGTTGCGATTATTCACGCGCAATTTGAAACGATTCACCCTTTTTTAGATGGGAATGGAAGAATTGGACGTATCTTAATTCCTTTATACTTGTATAGTAAAAAAGTGATTGAGTTTCCAAACTTTTTTATTAGTGATGTACTGGAGCGGGATAAACATAAGTATTACCGTTTTTTAAATGAGATACGATATGAAGGGAATTGGAATCAATGGATTCGCTTTTTCTTACAATGTATAAAAGTACAGGCGAAGAAGAATGTCCAGCTTATTCAAGATATAAACGAGCTATACGAAAGAGATTTAGATGTAGCAAGTAAATTGATCAACAGTAGCCATGTTCGTCATATGATGAATGTCATGTTTCAACGTCCGATTTTTACAGTCAAAACTATTGTCGAGCTAAC
This sequence comes from Anoxybacillus sp., assembly GCF_036834105.1. NCBI lineage: Bacteria > Bacillati > Bacillota > Bacilli > Caryophanales > Anoxybacillaceae > Anoxybacillus > Anoxybacillus sp. Next base: position 766 of record NZ_DAITON010000236.1, read on the forward strand.
AGGCATGAGCGAAAGTACTGTCCGAAGATATGTGAACAAATTAGAGCAACATCAATTAATTTTCTCAAATGGAAGAATGCGCTCGAAAACATATTATTATTATAACTTACTTGACTATCTTCGCTAAATCTTCAGTGGAGAACGTAAGAGGAGCATTTCATTATGAATGTTTCGGATCAGCTAGCCAGCTACAAGACACGATCCCTCTCATTAGTATGGGAGGGCTTTTTTGTCGTACAGAAGGGGAAAAAGTGATAAAATGGTATGAATATTTCCATATATAGAAATAGAAAGGGTCTGAATGATGACTAAAACAAATCGTATGATATGGTGGGGTCTTGTCGTTGCATGGTTTGCGCTTATTTACTATTTTACCGAGTCTCCGCTGTTTACCGGGGAGCAAACAGCACAATGGATTCGTCGTTTTCTTGAATATGTTGGCATTCATACGAACCGTCCTGTGAGCGACGGATTGTTTTCATGGAATTTTATTGTTCGAAAATGTGCGCATATGATGGTATTTGGAACGTTTGCGTTTTTTGCATGGAAAGCAACGGCTTCATACCGTGTCGCTTGGTTATTGACGCTTTTTTGCGCCATGTTCGATGAATGGCATCAATCGTTTCAACCGAAGCGAACGGCGCTATTTTCTGACGTCATCATCGATATGATCGGGGCGACGATTGTGTTATGGGTGGTTTGGAAGGCGAATAAGCGAGCATAAACGCTCGCTTATTCACGTGCGCTCGGCATGGGTGCAATCTCTAGGGTGAAAGTCCCGAACTGCGAA
>NZ_DAITON010000237.1:0-1526 GCF_036834105.1 Anoxybacillus sp.
CTGTTTGTCTCTTTTTATGGTAATTATTGTTATAAAAATTGCTCATCTACAGTAATTTATAAACTTGCTAGGGAGTCGAGGGAATCGACTCCCTAGTTTTTTTTTAAAAAATGGTAGACAAGACAGGTGAATATATTATATATATTAACTTGAAGGGTATAAAATGTAAAATGAGGAGGTTAGTAGAATTTTATTGTTGTCAAAATTTTAGTTCTTAATGAGGGAGGAAAGCTAATGAAAAAAGTAGTTTATCAAAGCGCACTTTTATTTATTTTTGCATTGATGCTTGTTATCCCATTTCAGGCTCATGCAGAAACATCTATTCGCGAAGGTTTTTATATCGTAAAAGGACAACAAGGTGTGTACTATCCGATTAGCGATCTGTTCGATACGCAAATGAGGCAACGTGTTCTCGATGAAGTGAATGACGCAGGTTTTTCTCATACATACATCGTCTTAGATGGGCGAATTGCGACTTTGTATGATTTTGCCTTCTTGAAGTTGCAAGGAGTACCGATCACCGCAGAGACGATGCCACCAGTGTTTTTTGTTGATTATCTTGGAAATGAATTAACATTTCCATGGCATGGTGAGTGGCTAGAAGTAATAGACGTTCAGTAGTATGTTGTCTCCAAACATGTGTAGAAAAGCAAGGGGTTGGAATCGGTAAAAATTCTAAGAGGGGAAGTGTAAAACATGAGGCGATTGTTTGTACGATTGTTGCTGTCTGTTTTTCTGTTATGTATATTTCCGTCGCTAACATTCGCTCATACGTTAAGCGAAGAAGAAAAATTAGAACGAGTCCGCTTTTATGTAGAAAATTATTACTATAAACAGGTTGTCCCTGATGTTCTTCAACAACACTCCATCCAATCAATGATGGAAAAGCTTGATCCGTACTCTAACTATATGACATATGAGGAGTTTCAAGAGTTTTTAAATTCCATTTCACCTAGCGTGTCTGGAGTCGGCATATATGTGGAGGAAGACGAGCTTGGTTTACGGATCGTTGACATTTTTACAGATAGCGATGTCGAACGAAAAGGTTTGCAAGTAGGAGATATTATTGTTCAAATAGATGGACATGTGTTACAACATATTTCATTCGAAGATGCTGTTTCATACTTGCAAGGGGAAGCTGGAACGTACGTGCAATTACGTGTATATCGTCCAAGCACAAACGAATATTTCACAATCGTTACACAACGCCAAACATTTGACATCCCCCTTGTATTCCATAAAAAGTTAGCCGGTCATATTGGCTATATTGCCTTATTCAGTTTTGATGAAAACGTTGCAGACGAAGTGCAACATGCAATCGCTGATCTTGGGGAAGTGAATGAATATATTGTTGACTTACGTTACAATGGTGGTGGATATATTGACGCTGCTTTAAAAGTAATTGGTCTATTTCCAAATGTTCCAAATGCAACATGGATCAAGTCAAGAGATGAACAAGAAATGATGAGTTCAATTGTACAACCTGTCCAGTTTAGCAAACCAGTTTCACTATTAGTTAATGCATT
>NZ_DAITON010000238.1:0-1515 GCF_036834105.1 Anoxybacillus sp.
TCAATTATGAATAAGCGTCCATGCTTCGTGCATGGTGCTTTTTCATATTTGGACCGTATAACATATGGAGAACATGATACATCTAACGGAAAAAGAAGTATTTGGTTGCTCATCATACATAGCTGTCGTCGCCCACCAATGTTGCGAAAGTTTTTGGGGGGACGACAGTATTTGATTTACCATTCCGTTTCATGTTTGCTCGAGCGATAAAAGCGAAACTTGCCGGTTGCGAGCCGCTCTTTCGTTTTTTGCTCAATGCGTGCATGGCACGTTTCGCACATATATGTATGAATCGGCCGGTTGCGCAAACGTTTCGCAAGCAGCGATTCATCGTTTAACGTATCTATTTTTTCACAAAGAATGCAACGTACTCTCATCGTCAAACCTCACATGTTTTTTGATAAATAGTATATCATATCATTTGAAAGTGTGTGAAAAAAAGGTATGATAAAAACAAGGAGGGATGGATATGCCAAATGCGGTAGAACCGACATTAATTGAACCTTTATTCCAATCATTACAAAAAGAACGATTCGTGATCGTTTGTACGGTCGATCATGAAACAGGTGCGCCAAACGCAAGTGCGATTTCGTGGGTGTACGCGCCAACGAACGATAAAGTATATTTTGCGGTTGACCAACGTTCGCGCATCGTTGCCAACGTGCGTGCGAACGATGCGATATCGATCGTGTTGATCGCAAACGAATCGACGTATTCGATTAGCGGGAAAGCGCATGTGAAAGTCGAAAAGCTTGAAAACGTCCCGCTCAAATTGACAGTTATTCAAGTCGATATTGAAGAAGTGCGCGACGTCATGTTTTACGGAGCGAAAATTTCCGTTGAGCCGAAATATGAAAAAACGTACGATGCGCAAGCTGCCGCAAAGCTTGATCAACAAGTAATGAGCGCGTTAAAACAAGCATAAGCCGGGCGAGATCGCTCGGCTTATTTCATATGGTCGTTTGATTGTTTTTGTTGTTCGTTTTCTAACTGCCGCTGTTCTCCTTTATTGAGCTGCTTATCGTTTTGTCTTGTTGAGCGCGGATTTGTCGTTTGTAAAAAGTCGCTTGGAATTTCAGGCATGACGCGACCAACAATCGCCGCCAATTCATCCATAAACCCTTGAATCGGCTTTCCTTTTTCGACTTGCTTTTGAATGGCGCGCAGCCGCGTATTCAAATCCGCATCGGCAATGACGATTGCGTTCGCTCCGTACGGATCTTTTTGCAAACTTTCGACGACGGAATATTTTACTGTCCCGACGCGCGATGGATCAAGTTTTGCGTTCACATCGATGCCTACTAACGCATATTTTCCGACGACGAGAACGGTCGCATCGTTTACGTTTGGCACGCTGCTAGCAAGATCCGCAAGATGACGGGCAATTTGTTGTCCCGATTTATTGACAATTTGTTCGTTTGTCGTATTTTTCACATGAACGAGCGATTGGCGGTCGTTTGGCTGCGCTTGCTGTCCGCAGGCGCTCGCAACAAGCAAAATAAAAACAATTATATA
>NZ_DAITON010000239.1:0-1506 GCF_036834105.1 Anoxybacillus sp.
AAGCATTCGGAACGTTTTGGCTGCAACCGTTGTTATATTATGCGATCATATTTGCTTCGTTTATCGGCTGGCGCCGTGTGCAACGCGAGCGGCGCGATTTTCATACGCGTGTCTATCGTTCTTCTCGTGAGCTTCGTGCTATCGTTCGTTCACGCAGTTGGTTTGCGGTTGTTTTTTCAATTGTAACCGTTGGCGTTGGACTTGTCATTCCGAACGATACGCTCGTTTTTTGGGCGATTGTGACGATCGTATGCAGTTTTACTATGCAGCTCCGGCTTTTATCGGCTGCATATATCGGGAGCATCGTCATATTTACTGTTAGTTTTTTTGCGCAAATGGAGTGGGCGAAGCCATTTTTTGATCGTTTTTTCCCTCAGATGACGGAAACAAATGTGACCGCCGTCGCGCTTTTAATCGGGTTGCTTTTGTTTATCGAAATGTGGCTTGTTCACCGCGAAGGAGCAGAGCTTAGCTCGCCGCGGCTTGTAACGAGTAAGCGGGGACTCGTCATCGGTGAACAAATGATGCAACGTCTTTGGCTCGTACCTTTTATTATTCCTGTTCCAGGGGAGGGAGTGACGCCGTTTGCAGCGTGGTGGCCAATGATTTCAGGCGGTGATGCGTATTCATTTGTTCTCGTGCCGTTTTTACTTGGCTTTTCTCAACGCGTGCAAACGAGCATGCCTACTCATATAGCGAAATGGACCGCAAAGCGCATCGGTTGGCTCGCTACGGTTGTTAGTTTGCTAGCGATTGCTAGCTACTGGTGGGAGCCGCTAGCGATCGTTGTTGCAGTTGTCGCTATTTTATGGAGGGAATGGATTGCTTTATCAGCGAAATTGTATGAACAAAAGCGGCCTCCGTATTTTACAAAACGAGCGAATGGGCTTGTCATTTTAGGCGTGTTGCCGGATACGCCAGCACATAAAATGGCGCTTTCGGTCGGAGAAGTAATTGTGAAGGTAAACGGTATACCGGTCGTGACGGAAGATGAATTTTATGCAGCATTGCAACATAATCGTGCATTTTGTAAGCTAGAGGTATTAAACGAGAGCGGAGAAGTTCGCTTTGCGCAATCGGCTTTATTTGAAGGCGAACATCACGAGCTTGGACTGTTATTCGTAAGAGATGAGGGATAATATGTGGTTTTTGTTAGCGTTAATTGTACCGGCGTTGCTAGTTATTTTATTTACGCGGGTGACGTATAACCATTATGTCGGAACGTTGCTTACTGTCGCGTTGCTCGTAGCATCGTATGTGAAAGGATATACGGATCAATTGTATGAAATTGTTGCTGATGTAGCGTCGCTTATCGTCGGATTTTTATATGCTAAACGCATGGTAGAAAAGCAAAAACAGTCGTAAACCTGTCCATATGGGCAGGTTTTTTTATAGAATATTTGTTCGTATTTTTCGCTTTTCCATTCGTGAATATGGTACAATGAAAATAGAAATGAAGTCCTGCGGTAATATGTCAAGGTGAAAAATCATCGAAATTGGAAATTC